>NZ_JBMDWU010000351.1:0-3278 GCF_048594385.1 Micromonospora sp.
AGCACCTGGAGCACCGAGTCGTGGATGTCACGGGCCAGGCGTTCCCGTTCGCGGTTGGCGGCCTCGATCTCGACCGCCCGCGGCAACCGCTCCCCGGCGGTCACGGTGAGCCGGGCGACGTGCCCGACCACCACGCCGGCGAGCAACATCAGGATCGCGCCGTTGATCGCCGTGGGGGTGGCCATCCCCCGGGTGGCCAGGTCGGTGGCGCCGACGACCAGAGCGGCCAGCGCGCCGCGTCGCCGTCCGCCGCAGACCGCCCAGGCCAGCACCGGGCCGCTCAACCAGGCCACCGCCATGGTCGGCAGGCCGGCGTCCAGCGCGTCGCGGCCCATCACCCAGGGAGTGGCCAGCAGGATCGCCACCACGACGCCGAGATCGGCCAGGAGCAGCGGCCAGCCGCGCCGGGCCGGAGCGGCGTAGCCGATCGCGGTGACCCCGGTCCAGCCCGCCAACACCAGCACCAGCACCCCGGCGAGCAGAGGGTGGGCGTAGCGGTCCGCGTCGCGCAGCACGACCACGCAGACGTACGCCAGCGAGGCCACCCGGAAGACCGCGACGGCCCGCCAGAGAGGGAGTTCGAAACCACCGGGGGCGGACACGCCCGTCACCATGCCACAGCCTGTGTGACGGGTCCTCGCCGATGCGGTCCCACGAATCCTGACGTACGGTGGTAAAAGCCGCTTAAAGCTCTGCGATCTCCTGTCGGGACGGGGCCATGACGAACGCAGAACCCCGCACACCGCGTACGGTGGTGCCCATCGAACACACCCTCCTGATCGCCGACGCCTTCGACCAGGCACAGGTGACCGAGCTGCGGCACTCGGTCGCCTCGTGCGTGCGTGCCGCAGGGCTGCGCGACGACCGCCTCGACGACTTCGTGCTCGCGGTCAACGAGCTGATCACCAACGCGGTCCGGCACGGCGGAGGGCGGGGCTGGCTCCGGCTCTGGCGGCAGTCGGAACTGGTGATGTGCGAGGTCTCCGACCACGGTCAGGGCATCAGTGTGCAGCGCCTCGACGACCGCAGCCGGCCGGCGCCGGAGACCGCCGGCGGTTGGGGACTCTGGCTGGCCCGCGAGCTGACCGACGCGATGGACGTGGAGACCGGCCCGGAGGGCACCACGGTCCGCATCACCTCCGCGACCCTCCCCACCGAGCAGCACATCGGCCGGCACCGCAGCGAGTGACGACCGGCGCCGGGGTCACTCCCAGCGGTTGCCGGTGATCTTCTCGTAGACGTCCACGTAGCGGGCCCGGGTCGCCTCGACCACCTCGTCCGGCACCTCGGGCGCCGGTTCGCGCCGGTCCCAGCCGCTGCCCGCCGCCCAGTCCCGCACGTACTGCTTGTCGTAGGAGAACTGCGTACGGCCCGGCTGGTACGACTCGGCGGGCCAGAAGCGGGACGAGTCCGGGGTGAGCACCTCGTCGGCGAGGACCAGGGTGCCGTCCGCCGCCCAGCCCAGCTCGATCTTGGTGTCGGCGACCAGGATGCCCCGGTCGGCGGCCAGCTCCGCGCCCCGGCAGTAGATGTCGAGGGTGATCTGCCGCAGCCGCGCGGCGGTCAGCCGGTGCCGCCGGAGCTGACGCCCCGGCGAACCCCCGCCGCGAAGCGGGACGCCCGGGCCGAGCACCGCGCCGGTCCGGGGATCGTCACCGACGAGCAGGCGTTCAGTGTGGAGACGCCGGGTGGCGGCGTGCTCGGCAAGCAGGCCGAGGACCGCTCCTACCGGGCCGAGCCGAAGACCGCGCTGGGCGGCAGCTGACCGCTGTCCGGCCGGCCCGCCACGGGCCGGCCGGGGCGCGGCGGGTCAGGACCAGCGTTCGCCGGTCAGCCGTTCGTAGACGTCGACGTAACGGGCCCGGGTCGCCTCGACCACGTCGGCGGGGACCTCGGGCGCGGGGGCCCGCTTGTCCCAGCCGCTGCTGGTCGCCCAGTCCCGGACGTACTGCTTGTCGTAGGAGAACTGGGTCCGGCCCGGCTGGTACGACTCGGCCGGCCAGTAGCGGGACGAGTCGGAGGTGAGCACCTCGTCGCCGAGGACCAGGGTGCCGTCCGTCGCCCAGCCCAGTTCGATCTTGGTGTCGGCGACCAGGATGCCCCGGTCGGCGGCGAGTTCCGCACCCCGCCGGTAGACGTCCAGGGTGATCTGGCGCAGCCGCTCGGCGGTCTCCGCACCCACCTTGTCCACCACGTCGGCGAAGGTGATCGGCTCGTCGTGCTCCCCGGCCGGTGCCTTGGTCGACGGGGTGAAGATCGGCTCCGGCAGGATCGACGCCTCGACCAGGCCACGCGGCAGCGGCACGCCGGAGACCGCGCCGGTGCGCTCGTACTCCTTGAGGCCGCCACCGGTCAGGTAGCCCCGGGCGACGCACTCGACGGGCACCATGTCCAGCCGGCGGCAGCGGATCGCCCGGCCGGCGAACTCGGCCGGCACGTCGGTGGTGGAGATGACGTGGTGCGGCACCAGGTCGGCGAGCTGCTCGAACCACCAGAGCGACAGGGCGGTGAGCAGCCGCCCCTTGTCGGGGATGGGGGTGGGCAGCACCACGTCGTAGACGGAGATCCGGTCGGAGGCGACCAGGATCAGGTCGTCGCCGTCCGCGTAGACGTCCCGGACCTTGCCGGAGTGCAGAAGTTCCACGTGCCCTAGTACACCACGGGGACGACGCCGGCCGGGTCGCCCACCCGGGGGGCGGGCCGGGCGGGCGTTGACACCCGGCCGCGCCACCTGCGTGAATGGTCCGGCTACCGGCCCGCCCGTCCCCAGGAGCACCCCGTGTCCGCTGTGCGTCCCCCGCTGGTCCGGCCCGGCGTCGACCCGGCCCGGCGGCGGCTGCTCGGCGCGCTGCTCGGTGTCCCGCTGCTGGCCACGGGCGGGCTGAGCGGATGCGGCGTCGAGGCGGAGTCGCCGACGCCGGACGGCCCGGTGGAGCTGTCGGTCTTCTGGTACGGCGGCACCCGACGGGCCGAGGCCACCGAACGGGCCCTGCGGCTGTACTCGGCCCGCAACCCGCAGGTCACCTTCCGGGTTACCTGGCAGGGGCAGGGCGGCTACTACGAGCGGCTCGCCACCCAGGCCGGCGGCGGCAACGTGCCCGACCTGTTCCAGATCGACGACTCGATGCTCGGCGACTACGCCCAGCGCGGCATCCTGCTCGACCTGGGCGGCTACGTCGACGGCGGCCGGATCAACCTGAACACCCTGCCGCCCGGCCTGGTCGACTACGGCAAGATCGACGACCGGGTGTACGGCGTCGCGGCCGCGCAGACCCACG
>NZ_JBMDWU010000352.1:0-3243 GCF_048594385.1 Micromonospora sp.
AACGCCCGGTCACATTCCGAACCCGGAAGCTAAGCCCTCCAGCGCCGATGGTACTGCACTCGGGAGGGTGTGGGAGAGTAGGACACCGCCGGACAACCTTTCAGTTGAGGCCAACCCCGAACAGGGGTTGGCCTCAACTGCTGTATCCGTCAGATCGGTGCTTTCCGGACGTCCGGCAGTCCGCCGGCTCGCTTCTTCCGTCACATGATGCATTTCGACCGCTTTTCCGTTGGCCGGGAACGGGTCGTCATTCCGACAGTCGCGTCTGCGGCCGCCTCCGTTTGGGAAAATGTGACGGATGGACGAACTGGCGAGCGGAAAACAATCATCGTCGGGTCCGGACCGGGCGGCAGAAAACGATGAACCGACGATTCGTGTCGTCGTGGTGGGGCCGCCGGGACTGTTGCGTACCGCCCTCGCGGCGATCCTGGCCGCAGCCCCCGGATTCGAGTTGGCCGGCGAGAGCGATCCCGACCACCATCTGACGGATGGGGTCGTCACCCGACGTCCCCACGTCGTCCTGGTCGATCTCGACGCGATCGAGGACCCCGCCGTGCTCTCCGGGCGATGGCACGCCCGGCTGCCGGAGTGTGCGGTGGTGGTGCTGACCTCCCGGCGGACCGCCCGGGCACTGCGCCGGGCCCTCGGCGCCCGGGCCCGGGGGATCATCGCCAAGGACGTCGCGCCCCAGGAACTCCTGGACCAGCTTCGTCTGGTCGCGGAGGGGCAGCGGATGATCGACCCGGTGACCGCCCTGGCCGCACTGGACGCCGCGGTCAATCCCCTCAACGAGCGGGAGCGCGAGGTGACCGCCGCGGCCGCCCGGGGAATGTCCACCAAGGAGATCGCCGGTCACCTGCACCTGGCGCCGGGCACCGTCCGCAACCACCTGTCCGCGGTGCTCCGTAAGACCGGTGCCCGCAACCGGTGGGAAGCGGTTCAGCGGGCCCAGGACGCCGGGTGGATCTGACCGCCCGTGGGAAGGGGTGTCGAACCAGTTACGGATTCAATAAGATTCCGAACCGTGCGTCATTGACCGCACACATTTCGTCAACACGGGCATCATCTCGGGAGTCGCTTATGGTTCGCACATTGCTCGCCCTCCAGGGCGGGCTGCTCCGGGGCGCACTCGCCCAGCTGCTCGCCGCCGAACACGACATCGAGATCGTGGGTGAGGTGGACAGTCCACACCACCTGCATGCGGCGGTCAGGGCCGAGCGCCCCGACGTGGCAGTGGTCGAGTTCGACATGTTGACCGTGACGGAACTGGTCCGGCTGGCCACCCTGGGCGTGGCGGAACCCGTCGTCGAAACCACTCCGGCTGCCGGTGGCGGGTCCACCGCCCCGGCGCTGCGCTCGCCGACGGAGCCGACGAGCACACCCGTGGGTTCCCTGCTGGTTCTCGTCGAACAGCGACGGGCCGGCCGGCTCGGGCCGGTGCTCGCCGAGCACGGCCACCGCATCGGCTTCCTCAGCCGCGACGTGCCCCCCGGCCGGATCGTCGACGGGATACGGCAGCTCGCCGAGGGACGGGTCGTCCTCGACCCCGATCTGGTGGTCGCCGCCCTCGAGGTCGCCGACAACCCGTTGACCAACCGGGAGCGGGAGGTGCTCGACGTGGTCGCCGAGGGGCATCCGGTCCAGGAGATCGCCGAACGGCTGGTGCTGTCGGCCGGCACGGTGCGTAACCACCTGTCGCGGATCATGGCGAAGACCGGAGCGCGGACCCGCTGGGAGGCGGTGCGGATCGCCCGGGAATCCGGCTGGCTGTGACCGGCACCCACCCGATCCCGGCACCCGGCGTGCCCGCCGGCACCGCCGCGGGGCCCTCCCTCGGCGTGACCCCGCTCCACCGCTGGCCGCGCCTCCGATCTGTCCCCGGGCGATGCCGCCGGCCGCGCCCCCGACCTGACCCTGGGCACCGCTCGGGACGTACCTCCGAGGTGGCCTGTTCGGCTGAGGCTCGCGGCGCCTAGGCCCGGGCCGCCGGTGTCCCGTCCGACGCCGTCCAGAAGGTGGCGGGGTCCGACGGTTCCGTCTCGCCGTAGCCGACCAGGGCACGGTAGGCCGCTGAGCGTTCCAGCAGCCCCTGGTGGGTGTCCAGCAACGCGGTCCGCCCGTCGAGCAGCAGGACCCGCCGCGCCCGCAGCGCCGAACTGACCCGGTGGGCGATCACCACCAGTGTGCCGGGTCGGGCGGCGAAGGCCGTCTCCAGCCGGGCCTCGGTGGCCGGGTCCAGGTGACAGGTCGCCTCGTCGAGGATGGCCAGCGGGGCGGGGGAGATCCAGGCCCGCAGCAACGCCACCTGCTGGCGCTCCCCGGCCGACAGGTCCGCCGGGCGCAGCATCGCGTCGTACCCGCCGAGCCGGGTCAGCAACCCGGTCAGTCCCAGCCGGGCCGCCGCCCGGTCCACCACGTCGTCCGGCACACCGGGGGTCAGGTAGCCGAGGTTGTCGCGGAGCGTGCCGGTGAAGACGTACGCCTCCTGGGGGATGAGCACGCGCCGCTCGGCCAGTTCGCCGGGCGTCGCCCCGCCCACCGGCGACCCCCCGACGTGGACGGTGCCCGACTGGGGGTGCAGCACCCCGGCGATCAGCCCCGCCAGGGTCGACTTGCCGATCCCGCTGGCCCCGACGATCACCAGGTGGTCCCCGACGGGCACCTCGAGGTCGAGGTCGTCGAGCACCGGGTCGGCGTGCGGGCCGTACCGGAAGGTCACCCCGCGCAGCGACAACGCCGCCCCGGTCCGCCGCGGCGTGGGGCGGGGCGGCGGTGACCCGGCCGGGTCACTGTCGGCCGGCGCGGCGGTACGCAGCAGCCGGTCCAGGGTGACGGCGAACCGGAGGCCACCGGCCGCGACGCCCTGCACCAGGCTGTGCAGCGCCGGCTGCACCCCCCGCGTGACATAGACGAGCGCGCCCAGCAGCGCGCCCGGTCCCAGCCCCTGACGGACCAGCCACGGCGCGGCCAGTAGCAGCGCCGGCACCGGCAGCCAGCCGCCCAACGCGAGGCTCAGGCTGCGGGTCGCCGCCATGGTGGCCAGCCGGCGTTCCACCCGGGCCTGCGCGTCGACGGACCCGCCGACCCACCCGGTGACCTGGTCGCGGGCCCCGCTGGCGGTGACGTCGCGGTGCCCGCTCACCGCGGTCACCACGGCCCGGCCGAGCTGCTCGTCGGCCAGCACGTACTCCCGCTGCCGGGTCACCATCACCGGCAGCGCCACGGCGAACAGGCCGAGACCGG
>NZ_JBMDWU010000353.1:0-11388 GCF_048594385.1 Micromonospora sp.
CGGCCCCGGTGGTCGCCGCCGTCGGGGCGGGCGCGGGCGTGGTCGCCTCGGGGGTGGGGGTGGGCTTCCTGGTCGGGGTGGGGCTCGGCGTCGGGGAGCCGGCAGCCCGTCCGCCGACCCGGGACGTGTCGGCGGCCCGGCCGATCAGCCGGCCGACCGCGGTCGTCGCCTCACCGACCACGTCCAGCCGGCCCGCCGGCGCCCCGGCAAGGAACGCCACCCGGTAGCGGACGGTGCTGCTCTTTCCCTTGCACAACGGTGGACCCGCCGACGAGGTACGGGAGACCTGGAGCACGCCGCCGCCACCGGTGACGGGCACAGTGGACCACCGCCCCCCGACACTCACCTCTACCCGAACCTGGTCCGCGCCAACCCCGGCCAGGCTCAACCCCAGCGCGGTCCGCAGCAGCACACACCCGTCGGTGCGTTTGCGCACCTCGATCGCGACCCCGCCCGGGGAACCACCGGCGGAGAAGCCACCCGAGGCCCGCACCCGTACCCGGTCCCCGTCCGCGTGGGCGGGGAGCGCACCGAGGGTCACCAGCCCGGCGAGCAGCGCACCGACGGTCACCACCCGCGCCGCCTGCCGACGCACGGACATCTCCCACCTCACCCTCCGCCCCGGCGGGGGCCGCCGGCCAGGTTACTACCAGCGCGACAGGGCACCCGGTGACAGAGCGCCCCGCCTGTGGGCCGCGTTACCCCTCGACCCGACCGCCCGGGTCGGCCGGCCCGCGCCCCTCAGCCGGCGGTGCGGGCCGGGCCGGTGGCGGCGGCGAGGGTCTCGCGGCAGAGCCGGTCGGCGGTACGGGTGGTCTCCGGCAGCCGGAACCGCGGGGTCAACGCGAGCACCTGCGCGACGGCGTTGTCCAGTCCCATCCGGTGCCCGACGCTGACGAACACCGGCTTCACCCCGTCCCGGGTACGCAGCACCCGGCCGACCACCTCACCGGCGTCGACCAGCTCGGCGGCGTCCCCCCGGCGCGGACCCGGCCCGGTCCAGCCGCCGACCAGCGGGGTCTTGCCCACCCCGATCGCGGGGAGCCCGGTCACCACGCCCAGGTGGCAGGCCAACCCGAAGCGACGCGGATGGGCCAACCCGTGCCCGTCGCAGACCAGCAGCTCGGGGCGGGTGGTCAGCCGGTCCAGGGCGGCCAGCAGGGCGGGCAGCTCACGGAAGGCGAACAGCCCCGGCACGTACCCGAACGCGGGCCGGCCCACGCTGACCGCGTGATCCACCACCGTCAGGGTCGCGGTGTCGAGCACGGTCACCGCCGCAGCGAGCAGGTCGCCGTCCGGCGCGTACGCCACGTCGAGGCCGGCCACCGTCGCGGGCCGACGCGGACCCGGCCCGACCAGGTCCACCCGGGGTCGCAACCGGTCCTGTACGGCCACCGCCTCGGCGACTGTCAACCCGGGCGACCCGGCGTCCCCGTGCTCCGGCCGTCCCGCGGTCTCAGCCGGGCTCACCGTCGCGTCCGCCCTCCTTCTTCTTGTCGAAGGCACCGAAGGCTATGGCGAAGGCGATGCCGATGGAGATCCCGAACGCCACACCGACGGCGTCCCGGAACATGATCAGCCCGATGACGATGCCGATGGCCATGCCCGACACCCAGGCGCTCGTCTGACGCTTCTTGGCAGCAGGGTCCGTCATCGCCCCACCCTAATCGGGCACCGCCGGTCACACGCTCCACCAGTCACCGACACCGGCGCCCTCAGGCACCGACATCCGGATCAGCCGCAGGATCTCCGGCGGAGTGCAGCGCCTCCTCGAACATGACGAAGGTCTTCCGTCTGATGCCGCGCACCATCGCCTGTTCCCCCGGGGTGGGGTTGCGCCGCTCGCGCCGAGCTGAATCGAGAATCGCCGCCGCAGTCTCATAGAGGGCGAACACGGGACCGTCGCCGGACAGGTAATTCGACCGGTATCTCTCCACGTCCTGCACGAACTCCTCAGCCGAACGCTTCGCAACCTCACCTGAAGCGGCGAAGAGCAGTTCGCCGAGGAGGTCATCCTCCCGGCTCCAGCCGCCCGTCTCCATCACGACGCGCCACACCTGCGGCACCCCGCCCTCCGCAGCGACGACCTTCACGGGAGAGTCGTAATAGGAGTAGTAAGCGGGCAGATCGATGCCCACACCCGCGCCCGACATCACGTCTCCCCGATTGTCGACACCAACGCGTGCCAGAACAGCCGTTGCTGCTCACGCAGGATGCCGGTCACGAGGGCCCACTCCACCCCGGTCATCGTCCTGCTGTCCTGCCGAGCAAGGCTGTCCAGGTCGCGACGAACCTCGTACAGGGCATGCTCCCAGACCGCTACCTCATCAAGGGCAGCCAGGTGCAGCCGGAACTCGGCGAGATGGCCGTTCGACATTTCCAGAACGAGCTGCACATCCCGGTAGCCGCTCTCCTGCGGGACGACGAACCTGTCCTCGCAACGCACTATCCGAATTCCAGGGCGATCGCACAGGCGATCGAGTGCCCGATAGAGATCACCCAGGGACCGGAACTCGACCTTCGCGCCGGCAAGGTCCCGGAGGAGGGAAACGTCACCCCGGTACTTGCGGACCTTGTCCTCGGCCCGTTGGCGGCCCTTGGGATGTCGCCTCCAACCGGCCGAGCCGACGACCGTATCGTCCTCATGCGCCAGGTCCACGGCGAGCCCGTTCAACTCTTCCTGCGCCACGACGGCGGCGGCATAGAGCGAGTCGAGGTATGCGGAGCGGTAGCCAGGGTCCGCCACCCGTCGACTGTCGAACCCTGGTTGCCGCACGTTCTCACCGGGCGTAGCAGCACGTTCACTGATCCGTAACTGCTCCGCAGAGAGCGGTGTCGGCAGCGGCACCGGCGGCTGCTGGGTGGCGATCTTCTCCGCGCCCTGTGCTGTCATCTCCTCGAGCACCGATCCGAGGGCGTCGATCGCCGCCGGATGCGAGGCCAGGTGATGCAGCGTCAACGGACGGGCGGTCAGCGAGGTGGCCAGTTCGGGCGCGGCCAGGATCATGCGGGCGAGGTCCGGCCGACGCGCCAACTCCTGTAAGAGGGTGCCGGCGAGCGCCCGCTGCTGTCCGATGGGAGGGTCACGCCAGCTTTCGTCCAGCATCCGTACGACCCGCCGATCGCCGAGCAACCTCGCCACGTCCGCCGCGTCCGCCTCGTTCAACTGCGGCACGAGCCGTCGGAGCATCGGGGCGTCGACGTGTGCACAGATTTCGGCAGGGGACAGACCGACATCGAGGAGCCCGCCGAGATCGGCACCACCGGACAACAGTGTCGCGATCTCAGTGGGGCGTCCAGGCGTGGGCCGATCGGTGGGCCGCTGCGGTTCATCGTCCTGGCGGGAGCCGGCAGGTCCCGGCGGTCGACCGAAGTCTTCCGACGCCTGTCCCGCCTGGTCGGCAGATCCCGGCCCGTCGAGGAGGTGGACGCGGTTGAGATAGGGGTCGCCGTAGCCCTGCTCGTCGTCCGGCACCGCAGGGTGGTCGGGCAGGTCGGGACGGACGCTGAACCGTCCCCGCGCCAGCCCGCCCAACGGCATCGGTCGGCCGTCCCCGGCGAGGATCAGCGCGTCGATGCCGACGACGTTGTCAGGTCGCCGCCGGCCCGTGTGTCCGTAGAGCGGGCGGTCGTGCACCGTGCCCGCCTGTGGGTCGAGATAGAGCACCGTGCCGTTCTGGTTGAGCGCCACCCAGGCGTGCGAACCGCCGTTCTCCCACTCGGTGATCAGGAAGGCGTAGCTACCGTGGCCGCCGAGGACGAGTTGGTCACGCAGGTTGCGGTAGCCGCGCTCGACCGACGTACGCAGGGCTGCCGGGCCCGGCCGGACACCCTCGTCGACAGCGAACAGCTTCTGGAACCGCCCGCCGGTGACCTCCTCCACCCGGCCGGGTCCACCGGTCTCACCGTTGACCGGACGCCGGACGTCGCCCTGCAGGTAGCCGTCGAACGTACGGGGTGCGGCCACCCTGGGCCGGCCGTGCAACCACGTCTCGTAGAGGGACAGGGTGCAGTCCAGGCAGTTGATGCCCCGGGTCGGATCGGCCTGCGGCCCCCCGTCGTTGGTCAGCGCGAACCAGCCGCCCTGCCGGGGGTCGGCGGTACGCACGACGGCGCCGTCCGCAGTGCGGGGCATCTGCCGTTCGAGGTCGGTCTGGTGCAGCGCGAGGGGAGGGCGCAGCCCGCCGAACTCCCCGTACCGGCGGGAACGGTCGATGGGCGGTGGATCGTCGTCGCCGGTCAGCGCCGACCTGTCCCCCGTCTCGACCCCACCACCGGCCAACTCGGCCACATCGTCGTTGATGCGGCGGAAGTCGTCTGGATCATCGACAGTGACATCTGCGGGTGAGAGTCGGCCGTCGATGATCGCCGAGGCCCGGTCCAGTTCCCGATAGCTGTCGGCCTGCGCGCGGTGTGCGATCTGCTGATACCAGTTGGCCAGGTGGGAGCGGCCTTCGCGGTGCGCCTGGACGGCACGCCGGGCGGCACGATCTGCCCTCGCCTCGTGCTCACGGGCGACCTGTCGTCGGAGGTCGGCATCGTCCGTGCGTCGCCGGTCCTCGAACCAGTGTCGCTGTGCTTCGAAGTAGCCCTGGTAGCGACGCCGCTCCAGCGCCTCCCGCTCGGCCGCCCACCTGGCCGCGTACCACCGTGGGGTTCGGGGGCGGGGTGGTTCGTCGTTCGCCGATGGTCCCGGGTCGTCGGATCGCCCGGTGGTCGGGGAAGCCACGGGTCCGGGTGCCAGCGCCGCCAGGAGCGGAAACCGCCCGACCCGCTGCGGCCCGATGTCACCGTCGGCGGTGCCCGGTCGCTCCGGGGCGGTCGACGGGCCGTGCGGCCCGATGACCGGCACGCTGCTGGGCGATGGGACGGTCGTCGGAGCCGGTCCCACCGGCGCACCAGCCGTCGATCCGGGCGGGACGCCGGTCGTCGGGCCGGGCGGTACACCGACGGTCGGCACCGTACCCACCACGGGTGCCGGTGCCGCAGCGGCTCCTGTCGGTGGTCCGCCCGCCGTCGTCACGCCCCCGCCCGGATTGCCCTGGCCGGGGTCGGCAGCGTGGGGCACCGCCGTGTTGACCGCCTCCACGGGTCGACCTGCCGTGGCGGGGGAGGCAGCCTGATCCACCGCGATCGACGACAGGGTGGGGCTGTCGGACACCGGGCCGGCGGAGACCGACGGTGTCGCAGCGTCGACCGCGTGCGGGGCGACGGGTTCGGGTCGGGCCGGAGGTGCCGGCGAGGTCGGCTCGGCCGGCGAATCGACCTGGCCTGCGGCAGCGGCCCGGTCGGGGCCGGCCGGCCCCGGTGGGTCACGGGGTGGCAGCGGATCCGTTACCGCACCACCGGTCACGACGACCGGATCGGCCGGCGTTGCCGGCCTCGGTGCGAGGGTGTCAGCGGGCGACCGTGCGAGGACGTCGGCGGACGGCGTCACCTGGTCACCGACCGGCGGCGGAACGGGAAAGGCGTCGGACGGCGGGGAGGCGGAACCGGCGAGCGCGGTCAGCCGGGCGCGCAGCGCGGCGTCCGCCTGCCCGGTCGCCGAGCCGGCGACCCCGGACACGGCGGCCCGGCTGGCGTCCTCCAGCGACGGCATCCCCTGCCCGGTGGCCAGACCGGCCGCACCCTCCGCCAGCACCTCACCGGTCATCTCGCGGCCGACGTGTTCACCGACCCGGGCTGCACGCCCGCTGGCGTGCCGTCCCAGGCCCGCCAGCGGCGCGACCGCCCCGCCGGCCAAGCCGCCGAGCGCCGACGCACCGAGATCGGCGAGGTCCAGGCCGTGCCGACGACCGGTGGAGTTCTGGTACGCCTGCGTCGCCAGGCTGACCCCGGCCTCCTGCCCGGCCTCGAACAGGCCACCCTTGACCGCCCGCCTGCCGAGCCCGCGCATCCCCTCCCGGGCGACTTCCTTCGCGGCCCGCTCGCCGGCCTCCTTGAGGCCCTGCCGGAGCGCCTTCTTGGCCAGTTGGGCCAGTAACCGGCGGAAGATCTGCTGGATCACCAGCCGGCTGGCGGTGACCGCCGCGCCTGCTGCGGGTGAGGCGGCCCCGGCGGTGAGCGCGGCGGCGACGGCGAGCGCGAGCAGTTCCGCGACCAGGATGCCGAGTTCGATCCACACTTCGATCTTGGCGGCCTCGATGTCGCTGCCGCACTCCTCGACCAGACGCCCCAGGTCGGTGCTGACCGCCAGCAGTACCGGCAACGGGGCCTCGTCACCCTCGGCCAGCCGCCGCCACGCCGCCTCGAACGCCTCCGGCACGGCCCCGGTGCCGCCGTAGCCGCTGCGGACCTCGGTGGCGGCGGCGATCGCGTCGGCCCAGGGGCCGGTCAGGGCACCCGCCACCGCGTACCACTGGTCGGCGAGGTCCCAGACGGCGCGTTCGTTTCCCTCCGGCCACTCGACCCCGACCACCCAGTCGAGCGCCTCGTAGGCCCAACCCGGCAACTCCCAGGGGCTGTAGTCGAGCGGGTGCGGGATCGGGCTCGGCAGCACACTCACGGCTTCCCCCGCAGGTCAGCGCTGAGGGCCGCGCGGATCGGCCACCCCGTCGAGCCGCCGTCCGCTCGCCGTGTCCGTCCGGACGTTAGCGTCGACCGAGGTGACCACGTCCGTGCCGAGCCGTTCGAGGGACCGGCCGAGCCCGGCCCAGGCGCGCAGCAGGCTCTCCTCGTAGGCCCGGTAACTCCTGTCGAAGGCCGCGCCGATGTCGTCCCGACCCCACGGACGGCCGGCGCTGGCCCCGGCGATCTGCCCACCAAGCGCGGTCCGACGCGCCGACAACGACGCACCGGCCAGGTGCAGGTCCGCCCCGGCCCGTCGGGCCCGGTCGGGATCGAGCCAGAGGTGCCCCTCACCCATGCCGTTCCGCCTCCCGTCGGAGCACCGCGTCGGCGCGCCCGAGCAGTGCGCCGAAATCGCCGGTACGCAGGAACTCCACCGATCCCGAACCGGCCGGCAGGTGCGCGGCGACCAGTTCCTGGGTGGCCGTGGCGGCACGGGCGCAGGCCCGCTGCACCGTCGTGGTGATCTTCCGGCTCAACGCGTGGTGATCGCGGTCCCGGTAGACGGCGGCGTCCAACTCCACCGAGATCAGCTCGCCGCGCGCCCCCACCGTGGCGGTGACCTGGCCGTCGTCCGAGCGTTCCGTGACCCGCAACTCCGCCAGTTCGGCACGCAGGTCGTCCACACCGGACCGTAACCGCTGGTACTGGCCGTACACCTCGTCGAACCGCGCCCGGAGCGCCTGGTTCGCGTCCCGGTCCACCCTTTCGGCCAACGCCATCCTCCCCCGTCACCGTCAGTCAGGCGAACCATACCGGGCGCCACGATCCGGTGGGGTCCGGTAGTTTCGGGCCGTGATCGATCGACAACAGGCCGAGCAGCTCGCCGAGGTGTGGGCCCGACGGGATTCGCAGCGCCTCGGCCACGAGTGCCGGCCCACGCTCGACGAGTTCGACCTGGGCTACGTGATCCGGTCGACCGTCGACCGCGCCGTCGACACGAACCCCGGCGACCTGCCGACCACCGTCGTCGACAAGCAGACCGGCGAGGTCACCACCTGGCCCCGGGTGCCGGCGGCGGTGGTGCAGCAGATGTACCGGCGCAGCCGCCCCACCGGCACCCCGGCACCCCGCACCGTCGACCCGGCCAGCCTGCTGCTGCGCGAGATCCGGCGGCTGCCGACGCCCGCCGCCGTGGCCCACCTGACCGTCGAGGGCCGCACCTACGTCGGGCACGGCGTCAAGGGGGACGTACCGCCGCTGCGGCACCACCCCCTGGTCCGGGCTTACCTGGACGAACTGCCCGCTGGGCACCTGGTCCGTGGCGGCGACCGGCACGCCGAGCTGGTCGTCGTCTCGGACGTCCTGCACGAGTACGACCATCGACGCGCCGCCGCCGGTCTACCCCCGCTGACCATGCGCGAGGCGGAGTCGCTGCTGACGGCGACCGGAATCGACGTGTTCCTGGTCCGCGAACCAGGCGATCCGGACGCCGGCCCGGCGGAACGTCCCTGCGACTCCTGCCTGAACTTCCTGGTGCACTTCGCGGTCGTCGGCTGGTCGGAACTGGCGTTCACCAGGCAGTGGCGACCCGACAGGCAGGCCGTGCCAGAGGTGGGACGGTTCCCACCGGAGGTCGCCGACGCGCTGGTCAGTGCCGGATGGCGTCCGGGGCTCGGTGACGACGGGCTCGCCGAGGAGGCGATCGCGGAGGCGCGGGAGATATCCCACCGGCATCCTGACCTCACCTCTGCACTGGACGCCCTCACCAGATTCCCGGGGCTGGTGTCCGGCCGGCGCGGGCCCGGTCGGGAGGTGTGGATCTCGCGGTTCTCCGTCGATCCGGTGCACGCCGCGTACACCGCCGACACCCTGGCGGACTTCGGTGCCGTGCTCGGCGTGCGGCTCTTCCCGATCGGCGCGGGGCATCCGGACGCGATCCTGGCGGTGGACGACCGCGGCCGGGTCTTCGCGCTGGACCAGGCGGGCGAGTGGTTCCTCGGCGACGACATCGACGCCGCGCTGACCACCCTGCTGCTCGGCCTCGCCCCGCCCCGGGTCCGGGACGACGGCACCTGGTGACGAGGGAGGCGCGTGGGCTACAGCGGCATCCCGGTCAGCACCAGCACCCTCGGCTCGGTGTAGTCGTCCATCGCCGCGCGTACCCCCTCCCGGCCGACGCCGCTGCCCTTGACGCCCCCGTACGGCATCTGGTCGGCCCGGTACGACGGCACGTCGCCGACGATCACCCCGCCCACCTCCAGCACCCGCGCGGCGGTGAACGCCACGTCGAGCCGGTGGGTGAACACGCCGGCCTGCAACCCGTACGCCGAGTCGTTGACGGCGGCGAACGCGGCGTCGTCGGTCTCCACCGACGCCACCACCAGCACCGGCCCGAAGACCTCCTCCGCACAGACCTTCGCCGACGGCGGCACCCCGGTCAGCACGGTGGGTGGATAGCTGGCGCCGTCGCGGCGGCCCCCGACCTCGACGGTGGCCCCGGCGGCGACGGCCTCGTCGACCCACGCCTCGACCCGTTGCGCGGCCTCGACGGAGACCAGCGGCCCGACGTCGGTCGACTCGGCGGTCGGGTCGCCGGTGCGCAGCGACCGCACGGCGGCGACCAGCCGGGGCAGGAAGTCGGCGTAGCGTCGTTCGTGCACGAGGACCCGTTGCACCGCGATGCAGGACTGCCCGGCCTGGTAGTTGCCGAAGGTGGCGATCCGTCGGGCGGCGAGATCCAGGTCGGCGTCGGACGACCAGTCGGCGCAGATCACCGCCGCCGCGTTGCCGCCGAGTTCCAGGGTGACGTGCTTGTCCGGCACCTGACGGCGGATCTGCGCCCCGACCGGCCCGGAGCCGGTGAACGACACCACCGGCAGCCGGGGGTCGTCGACCAGGGCGGCAGTGCGGTCGTTGGGCAGCGGCAGCACCGACACCATGCCGGCCGGCAGGTCCGTGCCGGCCAGGATCCCGCCGAGCAGCAGCGCGGACAGCGGTGTCGCCGGGGCCGGCTTCCCGATGATCGGCGCACCGACCGCGAGGGCCGGGGCGACCTTGTGGGCCACCAGGTTGAGCGGGAAGTTGAACGGGGTGATGCCGAGCACCGGCCCCCGGGGCACCCGCCGGACCAGGGCGATCCGGCCGGTCGCGGCGGCGTCGGTGTCGAGCCGCTGCAACTCGCCGGAGAACCGTCGGGCCTCCTCGGCCGCCCAGCGGAACGTGGACACCGCCCGGCCCACCTCGGCCCGCGCCCAGGTGACCGGCTTACCGTTCTCGGCGGTGATCAGGTCGGCCACCTCGGCCGCCCGTGCGGCGAGTTCCCGGGACACGTGGTCCAGGGCCGCCGCCCGGACGTGCACGGGCAGCGCCGCGGCCTCCGCCGCCACCCGGGCCGCCGCGGCGACGGCGGCCTCGACCTGGTCGGGCGTGGCCCAGCTGGTACGCCCCACCACCCGACCGTCGTACGGGTGGGTCACGGTCACCTCGTCGTCGCCGTGGACGGCCCGACCGGCGACCCAGCACGCTCTCGGTTCCACGTCGGCAGCGTAGACGACAGGCAGTCGCACGGAAACAGTCGCCCAAGCCCTTGTCTGCCGCGAATTCAGTAGCCAAGATGGCAGTCAGACTGCGATTACGTCCGCTGACTTCACTCCCAGCCACCCCTGGAGAGACCTCACCATGAGCGACCAGCAGCAGCTACGCAACTTCGTCGACGGCGCGTACGTCGACCCGGTGGACGGCGGTCACGCCGACCTGATCGACCCCTGCACCGGTGACGTCTTCGCCCAGGCCCCCGTCTCCGGCGCGGCCGACGTGGACGCGGCGATGCGGGCCGCCGCGACCGCCTTCGAGACCTGGCGGGACACCACCCCGGCCGAGCGGCAGCGGGCGCTGTTGAAACTCGCCGACGCGGTGGAGTCCCGGGCGGCCGAACTGGTCGACGCGGAGGTGCGCAACACCGGCAAGCCGCGCCAGCTCACCGCCGAGGAGGAGCTGCCACCGGCGGTGGACCAGTTCCGGTTCTTCGCCGGGGCGGCCCGGCTGCTGGAGGGCCGCTCTGCCGGGGAGTACCTGGCGGGGCACACCTCGTACGTGCGGCGGGAGCCGATCGGCGTCTGCGCGCAGGTCACCCCGTGGAACTACCCGCTGATGATGGCGGTATGGAAGATCGCCCCGGCGCTGGCGGCCGGCAACACGGTGGTGCTGAAGCCGTCGGACACCACGCCGGTGTCGACGCTGCTGCTGGCCGAGATCGCCGCCGAGTTCCTCCCGCCCGGGGTGTTCAACGTGGTCTGTGGCGACCGGGACACCGGCCGTACCCTGGTGGCGCATCCGACGCCGCAGCTCGTGTCGATCACCGGCTCGACCCGGGCGGGCATGGAGGTCGCCTCGGCCGCCGCGCCGGATCTCAAGCGGACCCACCTGGAGCTGGGCGGCAAGGCCCCGGTGGTGGTCTTCGACGACGCGGACGTGGCGGCGGCGGCCGAGGCGATCGCGACGGGCGGCTACTTCAACGCCGGCCAGGACTGCACCGCGGCGACCCGGGTGCTTGCCGGTCCCGGCGTGCACGACGACTTCGTGGCCGCCCTCACCGAGCAGGCCCGCAACACCCGCACCGGGGCCCCGGACGACGCCGACGTGCTCTACGGCCCGCTGAACAACGCCAACCAGCTCGCCCGGGTCAGCGGCTTCGTCGACCGGCTGCCCGACCACGCCGATCTGCACACCGGTGGCGCACGGGTGGGCGGGCGCGGCTACTTCTACTCCCCCACCGTGGTCTCCGGGGTACGCCAGGCCGACGAGATCATCCAGCAGGAGGTGTTCGGCCCGGTCATCACCGTGCAGCGGTTCACCGACGAGGACGAGGCGGTGCGCTGG
>NZ_JBMDWU010000354.1:0-4062 GCF_048594385.1 Micromonospora sp.
CGGACGATCGCCCGGCGCGCCGAACGGGCGGCCTGGGCCCTGGTCGCCCACGATCCGGATCGCACCAGCTCCCTTCCGGCAAAGTATCTCAACCGCCTCTCCGACCTGCTGTTCATCCTGTCAAGAACGGCCAATCCGGGCGGCGATGTGCTATGGGTGCCGGGCGGCAAGCGCTGAGCACGGGCGGACTGCACCACGTCGAGGTCTGGGTGCCCGACCTGGCCGCCGCGAGGCGGAGCTGGGGCTGGCTGCTCGGTGAACTGGGTTGGACGCCGTACCAGGACTGGCCGGCCGGCTGCTCCTGGCGGCACGGCCCGACGTACCTGGTCGTCGAGGAGTCCCCGGCACTGACCGGGCGGACCCACGACCGGCTCGCCCCGGGCCTCAACCATCTGGCCTTCCACGCCGGTCCGCCGCACGCGGTGGACCGGCTGGTGGCCGACGCCGGGGCCCACGGGTGGGCGCTGCTGTTCGCCGACCGCCACCCGCACGCCGGGGGCCCGGACAGCTACGCCGCCTACCTCACCGACCGGCAGGGCTACGAGGTCGAGCTGGTGGCCGCCGTCGCGGCACCGTGACCGTCGGCGGCCGGGCGACCGGGGGCGGTGCCAGGCCGGCGGCCGGGCCGGGTCAGGCGGCGGGCCAGTCCTGGGAGGCCATACGCGGCGAGGCCGCCCCGGGCGGGGCGGCCTCGAGCCAGGAGGAGAAACCGGTCACCGTGGAGCGGGCCATGGCGATCTCGACCGGCGCGTGTTGACTGGTACAGCGGAGGATCACCCAGTCGGACGGCATGGAGAGCCGTTCCTGGCCCTCGGGCAGCCGCCGCCGCTCCACCACCAGCTCCTTGCGGGAGAGCACCCGCTTGGGCCGCAGGGCGAAGCTGAACATCCGGTACCAGCGGAGCTGGTCGCCGACGAACCGCGCGAAGCCCGGTGACCAGCCCCGGCCGTCCAGGACGGTGGTGACCCGGACGCTCAGCCGGATGATGCCGCCGCTACGGGTGACCAGGGCCCGCCGGACGAAGAGGATCAGGAGCGCGGCGAGGATCACCGCGATGCCGATTCCGATCCCTTCGACGATCTCCATCGGCGGGTGGGCTCAGCGGGCCGGAGTGGCCGGGGTGGCGCTCTCGGCGAGCACCGTGACGCTCTCGGCACCGACCGACAGGAACCCGCCGGTGACGTCGTAGGCGACCTGTTGGCCGCCGGCCTGCTTGATCCGGACCTGGCTGGGCTCGGCGAGCTGGCCGAGCAGCGGCGCGTGCCCCGGCAGCACACCCAGCTCGCCTTCGGTCGTGCGGGCGACGACCATTTCGGCCTCGCCGGACCAGACCTTCTCCTCGACGGCTACGAGGTCGACGTGAAGCTGCTGTGCCACGCTGTCTCCTTGCTGCGGCGACGGATTGCCGAAAGTCTAGTCGGACCGTCGTCGCCGACCCAACGCGGGTGCCGAGACCTGCGCCACCGTCCGGCGTGTCGGCTGGCCGGACGGTGGTTGTCGGCACCCCGCAGGGGTCACTTGACCTTGTTACGGAACTCCGGGTGCTCCAGCATGAAGGCGTCCAACTGCTCGTTCTTGAGGGCGGCGAAGAAGTCGTCGGCGGCGGGCAGCAACCGCTCCCCGCGGTAGCCGTTGCCGGTGCCGATCCCCTCACCGGGCAGCTTGATCAGCTCGACGTTCTCCGAGCGGATGCCCTTGAGCGCGATGGCGAAGTCGACCACGCTGTTGCCCCGGCCGTTGAAGGTCAGCGACTGGCCGGCGGCCCGGATCACCCGGTCCAGCTTGATCGGGTTGGTCACCACGTCGGCGCTGAACGCCTGGCTGATCATCGCCTTAATGAACTGCTGCTGGTGCCGCTGCCGGCCGTAGTCGGCGTCCGGGACGCCGTTCTTCGGATAGCGCTGCCGGACGTAGTCGAGCGCCTGCCAGCCGCTGAGGTGCTGGGTGCCCTTCTTGTAGACCGCCTGCGGCCCGATGTACCCCTCGCCGTACGGGTTGCCCTTGCGGTGCTTGCCGTTCGGCTCGCGGTGCTCGGAGCGGACCTCGCGCTCGATGTACATGTCGACGCCGCCCATCGCGTCGACGATCTTCTGGAAACCGCTGAAGTTGATGATCGCTCCGGCGTCGAACCGGCTGATCCCGGTCGCCTTCTGCACGGTCTTGGCGAGCAGTTCGAAGCCCTGCGCCGCACTGGGGTTCTTACCCTCGACGATGCTGCCGTGCGACATCGCACCGTTGATCTTGCCGGAGCCGCCCCGGTAGCCGGCCTTGTCGAACTTGGGGATGTCGACGTAGAGGTCACGCGGCACCGAGAAGATGTACGCCCGGTCCAGCGACTCGGGCACGTGCAGCACCATGATCGAGTCGGCCAGCGGTGGGGTCTTGGCGTCCCGCGGGTCGATGCCCACCAGCAGGATGTTCAGCGGGCCCTTGACGTTACTCTTGCGCTCCTGCGCCCCGGCCGCCTTGTCGCCGAACAGGTCGGCCTTGCCCACCGAACCCTCGTAGCGCGACAGCAGCGTCTCGTAGCCCACCAGGACCGCGCCGCTGAGCATCAGCAGCACGACCCCGAAGATGGTGCACGCGCGCGCCCAGCGGGGCACCCCGGACCAGATCGACCGTCTGCCGCTCCTGCCGGCCTTACCAACCGTGCCGGCCTTAACGATCCCGCCGCTCTTGCCGTCCCTGCCGCTCTTGCCGGCCTTGCCGGCCCTGCCGCTCTCGCCGGCCTTACCCACCAGCAGCTCCATTCGTCGCGCACGGGGACTCGTCACGAGGATTCGTCACGCCCACGAAGAGGAGACGGGCGTACCCGGTCGAAAAGTTGCACCATATCGACGCCCGGATCCGAGAGTCGTTCTCGAAACGGTACCCCGCCCCTGTGGCGACCGCTCGCCCGGTAACCGGACACCGGCCCCCACCAGGCAGGAACGGCCGAAGGCCACCCCGGGCGACCGGGGTGGCCTTCGCAGAACCGCTGTCCGAGGGCTCAGCTGTCGGAGGCTCGGCTGTCGGGAGGCTCAGCCCTCCGACATCAGCTCCTTCGCCTTGCGCTCCAGGTCCTCCAGACCGCCGCACATGAAGAAGGCCTGCTCGGGGAAGTGGTCGTACTCGCCCTCGCTGATCTTCCGGAACGCGTCGATGGTCTCCTCGATCGGGACCGTCGAGCCCGGAACGCCGGTGAACTGCTCGGCGGCGTAGGTGTTCTGGGAGAGGAAACGCTCGATCCGGCGGGCCCGGCCGACGGTGAGCTTGTCCTCTTCCGAGAGCTCCTCGATACCGAGGATGGCGATGATGTCCTGGAGGTCCTTGTAGCGCTGGAGGATGCGCTTGACCTCGGTGGCCACCGCGAAGTGCGCCTCGCCGACGAACTCCGGGGCGAGGATCCGGGACGAGGACGCCAGCGGGTCCACGGCCGGGTAGATGCCCTTGTCGGAGATCGACCGCTCCAGGTTGGTGGTCGCGTCCAGGTGGGCGAAGGTGGTCGCCGGCGCCGGGTCGGTGTAGTCGTCGGCGGGCACGTAGATCGCCTGGAGCGAGGTGATGGCCTGGCCCCGGACGGAGGTGATCCGCTCCTGGAGCTCGCCCATCTCGTCGGCCAGGGTCGGCTGGTAACCCACCGCGCTCGGCATCCGGCCGAGCAGGGTGGAGACCTCGGAACCGGCCTGGGTGAAGCGGAAGATGTTGTCGATGAAGAGCAGCACCTCCTGCTTCTTGACGTCCCGGAAGTACTCGGCCATGGTCAGCGCCGACAGCGCCACCCGCAGCCGGGTGCCCGGCGGCTCGTCCATCTGGCCGTAGACCAGCGCGGTCTTGTCGATGACGCCGGACTCGGTCATCTCGGCGATGAGGTCGTTGCCCTCACGGGTGCGCTCACCCACGCCGGCGAAGACCGACGTACCACCGAAGTTCCGGGCCACACGGGTGATCATCTCCTGGATGAGCACCGTCTTGCCCACGCCCGCGCCGCCGAACAGGCCGATCTTGCCGCCCTTGACGTACGGGGCGAGCAGGTCGATGACCTTGATGCCGGTCTCCAGCATCTCGGTCTTCGGCTCCAGG
>NZ_JBMDWU010000355.1:0-4565 GCF_048594385.1 Micromonospora sp.
GGGGGGGGGGGGGGCGGGGGGGGGGGGGGGGGGGGGGGGCCCCGGGCCCCCCCCCCGGCCCCCCCGGCGGGGGGGGCCTGTAACGGGGTGCCGCCGTCCGGCAGCGCGGTGCTGCCCACGGTGGCGGAGCCGGCGCTGATCGCGGCGAGGACCGGCATGGAGGCGGCCCCGGCGAGCAGGGCGACGGTGAACAGGTAGCCCCGGTGCGGTCCGCCCAGGCCCGGGGCCCGGTGCACGCCGATCATCCGCCGGTAGCTGCCGCCGCCGGCCCGGTGCCGCCCGAGGAGGGGGATCGGAGGACCGTCACCTGGCTCGGACACCGCACACTCCCTCGTCGACCTGGACGTGTTCGCCGGTGGGCAGCACGGATCAGAACGGACATTATTCGCCAAACGCCCACCAATACCGGTCAGCTTGACCCAGTGACGCCCAGTTCACCAGGCACCACAGCGTGTCGACACACAAAAAGTCCGTCACCCGGCCGGCACGGTCAGCAGCACGGCCGGCGTCACGACAAAAAAGTCCACGGGTCACCAAGCGGACATGTCGCCACCAGCGGGAGGGCCATACTGTGGGGCCGCTCACCTCCTCTGCAATCATTCAGGCACGACGGCAACGCAGCCGCCCCTCCGCGTACCCCGTGGCAGGCGTGGCTGGTGGCCGACGCTCCCGAACCGGGTTCGACCCATGGATCCGGCTCAGGTCGTGCGGCAACCCCCACCGGGGCCAGGCACGACCGCCAGGAACCAGTCCGGCAACAGCCGGGCCGGCGCACGTTGTGCGCGGACGGGTGACCCCCCGGCTCGGGCACAGACACGACAGGGAGAGACGGATGGCAAAGGGCGACCCTGCGGTCTCCAGCCGCGGCCGGCGAGCCGCACCCCGGTCCCGGCGGGCCACGACCGGCGAGCCGGAACTCGTACAGCTGCTCACCCCGGCCGGCGACCGGATCGAGAGCGCGACCGGGCCGGACGGCACCGAGTACCGCGTCGACTTCACCGACGAGGAGTACCGCGGCCTCTACCGCGACCTGGTGCTGGTCCGCAAGCTCGACGCCGAGGCGACCGCCCTGCAGCGGCAGGGCGAGCTGGGCCTGTGGGCCTCGCTGCTCGGCCAGGAGGCGGCCCAGGTCGGCTCCGGGCGGGCGCTGCGCAGCCAGGACATGGCCTTCCCGACCTACCGGGAGCACGGCGTCCTCTACTGCCGGGGCATCGACCCGATCATGCCGCTCGGCCTGTTCCGCGGCGTCGACCTGGGCGGCTGGGACCCGAACGAGTTCAAGTTCAACATGTACACGATCGTCATCGGGGCGCAGACCCTGCACGCGACCGGGTACGCGATGGGCGTCCACATGGACGGCAAGACCGGCACCGAGGACGGCGAGGCGGTGATCGCCTACTTCGGCGACGGCGCCACCAGCCAGGGCGACGTCAACGAGGCGTTCGTCTGGGCAAGCGTCTTCAACGCCCCGCTGGTGTTCTTCTGCCAGAACAACCAGTACGCCATCTCCGAGCCGCTGGAGCGCCAGACCCGGGTCCCGCTCTACCGGCGGGCCGGTGGCTTCGGCTTCCCCGGCGTCCGGGTCGACGGCAACGACGTGCTCGCCTCGTACGCGGTGACCCGGCACGCGCTGGACAACGCCCGGCTCGGCCAGGGCCCCAGCCTGATCGAGGCGTACACCTACCGGATGGGCGCGCACACCACCTCCGACGACCCGACCCGCTACCGGATCGCCAGCGAGGTCGAGGCCTGGCAGGCCAAGGACCCGATCGCCCGGATGAAGGCGTTCCTCGAACGGCAGCAGCTCGCCGACGCCGACTTCTTCGCCGAGATCGACGAGCAGGCCCGCGCCGAGGCGGTGCACCTGCGCGAACGGGTGCTGAACCTGCCCGACCCGCAGCCGGTCAGCATGTTCGACCACGTCTACCCGCACGGCTCGCCCGAGTTGGACGCCCAGCGGGCCCAGTTCAGCAGGTACCTGGAGTCGTTCGAGGGGAGCGCGCACTGATGGCCACGGAGACGCTCACCATGGGCAAGGCCCTCAACACCGGCCTGCGCCGCGCCCTGGAGAACGACCCGAAGGTCGTCATCATGGGCGAGGACGTCGGCAAGCTCGGCGGCGTCTTCCGGATCACCGACGGCCTGCAGAAGGACTTCGGCGACCAGCGGGTGATCGACACCCCGCTGGCCGAGTCCGGCATCATCGGCACCGCCGTCGGCCTGGCCATCCGGGGCTTCCGGCCGATCTGCGAGATCCAGTTCGACGGCTTCGTCTACCCGGCGTACGACCAGATCGTGTCGCAGGTGGCCAAGATGCACTACCGCTCGCAGGGCAAGGTCACCATCCCGATGGTGATCCGGATCCCCTACGGCGGCGGCATCGGCGCGGTCGAGCACCACTCCGAGTCGCCGGAGGCGTACTTCGCGCACACCGCCGGGCTGAAGGTGGTGACCTGCGCCAACCCGCAGGACGCGTACGTGATGATCCAGCAGGCCATCGCCTCGGACGACCCGATCGTCTTCCTGGAGCCCAAGCGCCGCTACTGGGAGAAGGGTCCGGTCGACCTGGACGCCCCGCTGTCCGGGGCGTACCCGCTGCACGCCGCCCGGGTGGTGCGGGCGGGCACCGACGCGACCGTGCTGGCGTACGGCCCGATGGTGCGCACCGCGCTGGACGCGGCGACCGCCGCCGCCGAGGACGGCCGGGAGCTGGAGGTCGTCGACCTGCGTACGCTCTCCCCGCTGGACCTGACCGCCGCGTACGAGTCGGTGCGGCGCACCGGCCGATGTGTGGTCGTCCACGAGGCCCCGGGCAACCTGGGGCTGGGCTCGGAGATCGCGGCCCGGATCACCGAGGAGTGCTTCTACTCCCTGGAGTCGCCGGTGCTGCGGGTCACCGGTTTCGACACCCCCTACCCGGCCAGCCGGGTGGAGGAGGAGTACCTGCCCGACCTCGACCGGGTGCTCGACGCCGTCGACCGCACCTTCGGCTGGTGAGCGCGATGTCCCGGATCAAGGAGTTCAACCTGCCCGACCTGGGCGAGGGCCTGACCGAGGGCGAGATCCTCGCCTGGCTGGTCAAGGTGGGCGACGTCATCGAGCTGAACCAGCCGATCGTCGAGGTGGAGACGGCCAAGGCGGCCGTGGAGATCCCGGCGAAGTGGGCCGGTGAGGTGCGGTCGATCTTCCACCCGGAGGGGAGCACGGTCGAGGTCGGCACGCCGATCATCGCGATCGACACCGACCCGGGTGCCGGGCCGGTGCCGGAGTCGACGACCGCCGCCGCCACGTCGACCCTGCCCACCCCCTCGGCCGCCTCCCTGGCTGCGGTGCAGGTGGCCCCATCAGAGGGCATGGTCGAGCCGGGCCTGATCGGCGGCGTAGCCCCGGGTGGCCGAACGGCCGTCCTGGTCGGCTACGGCCCCCGCAACGCCCCCGCCAAACGCCGCCCCCGCCGTTCCCCCGCCCCCGCTGATCATGGGGTTGTGGCGGGGGACAAGAACGTCCCTGCCCCTGCGAAACCGGCACCACCAGTCCATGATCGACGGAGCGTGGGTGGTGCGGTGCTGGCGAAGCCGCCGGTGCGCAAGCTCGCCAAGGATCTCGGGGTCGATCTGGGTGCGCTGGTGGGGTCGGGGCCGCTGGGGTCGATCACGCGGGAGGACGTCCAGCGGGCGGTGGCGGGGAGCACGGTGGCGGCCGAGCCGGCGGCGGCGACGCCACCTGCCACCTCGGCCGCGAGCTTCGGCGCGGACCGCGAGCAGCGCATCCCGGTCAAGGGGGTACGCCGGCTGACCGCCGAGAACATGTCCCGCTCGGCCTTCACCGCCCCGCACGTCACGGAGTTCCTGACCGTGGACGTGACCCGGACGATGAAGGCGCTGGACCGGCTGCGCGGGCGACGGGACTGGCGCGACGTACGGGTCTCGCCGTTGCTGCTGGTCGCCAAGGCGGTGCTGTTGGCGGTCCGGCGGCACCCGATGGTCAACTCCACCTGGGCCGGCGACGAGATCGTCGTCAAGGAGTACGTCAACCTGGGCATCGCGGCGGCCACCGAGCGCGGCCTGATCGTGCCGAACATCAAGGACGCCGGCCGGCTCACGCTGCGTGAGCTGGCGGATGCGCTGACGGGTCTGGTGCAGACGGCCAAGGCGGGGAAGACCTCCCCGGCGGACATGTCCGGCGGCACCCTGACGATCACCAACGTCGGGGTGTTCGGGGTGGACACCGGCACCCCGATCCTGCCGCCTGGCGAGTCGGCGATCCTGGCCTTCGGCGCGGTCCGCGAACTGCCGTGGGTCCACAAGGGCAAGGTCAAGCCGCGCCAGGTGACCACCCTGGGGCTCTCCTTCGACCACCGGATCATCGACGGCGAGTTGGGGTCGAAGTTCCTGCGGGACATCGGGGACTTCCTCGCCGACCCGGAGGCGGCGCTGCTCGCCTGGACCTGACGGATCACGACACCGCAGCCACGGCCGGTGTGCCACGGGTGAACGCCCGGCACACCGGCCGTGGCCGTTGGAAGAAGAAAACGCCACCACAGCGCCCCGTTTACCTACGATTCT
>NZ_JBMDWU010000356.1:0-8587 GCF_048594385.1 Micromonospora sp.
AGACCGGCCCGGACCGCGACGCGCCGCAGACCCGGCCGAGTCGTCACACGGGGCAGACCGGCCCGAGCGGCGGCGCGCCGCAGCCCGGTGCCCGGCCGCTGCGCGCCGACGCGCTGCGCAACCGTCAGCGACTGCTCGACACCGCCGTCCGGGCGTTCTCCCGGCAGGGGCCGGAGGTGACCCTGGAGTCGATCGCCCGGGAGGCCGGGGTCGGCATCGGCACCCTCTACCGGCACTTCCCCACCCGGGAGGCGCTGGTGGAGGCCGCCTACCGCAACGAGCTGGCCAAACTCTGCGACGCCGCCGACGAGCTGCTGACCCGCCTACCGCCCGCCGAGGCCACCCGGGCCTGGATGGACCGCTTCGTCGACTACCTCGCCACCAAGCAGGGCATGGCCGACGCCCTGCGCCTGGTGATCGCCGCCGGCACCAACCCGTACGCGCAGAGCCGGGACCTGCTGGTCGCCGCGCTGACCCGGCTGCTGGCGGCCGGTGTCGCCGCCGGCACGATCCGCCCGGACGTCGACCCGGGGGACGTGCTGGCCGGGCTGGGCGGGATGTCGCTTGCGGCGCAGGGGCCGGAGCAACGGGACCTCGCCGGCCGCCTCCTCGACCTGCTCATGGCAGGGCTTCGCCGACCCTTACGACGGGCCGCACCCGGCCCGTCAGGCGTGGGCCGCGCCGACGCCGGGGGGCCGTAGAATCGTCGTCAGCGTCGCGGTGTACCCGGCACACAGACCGCCGAGGGCACGGAGGCGCCGGACAGCAGGGACACCTGTGCACCCCGATTCCACCTCCGCCGACCGCCTGACCGCGCTCGGCCACCAACTGGTAGAGATCCATCTCTGGCTGCTCGACGAGCTCGACCAGCTCCGGGCCGGCCTCGCCGCCGGTCCCGACGGGTCACCCGGCGCGGAACGGTTGCGCGGTCTGCGTACCCACTGCCTCAGCTTCTGCTCGGCGCTCACCCGGCACCACACCGGCGCGGACGCCGGTGCGTTCCGGGTACTCGCCGACGAGGCGCCCGAGCTGCGGCCGGTGCTCGACAAGCTCAGCCGGGACCACCGCATGGTCGACTGGATCGTCCGCCGGATCGAGGCGCTGGTCACCGCTCCACCGGCGGACGACCCTGCGGCCGTCGACCGGGTACGCGTCGAGCTGGAGGGCCTGTCCGCGATCCTCGCCTCACACTTCCGCTACGAGGAACGCACCCTCACCGCCGCCCTCGACGCGCTCGGCCACCGGGCCGGCGACACCACGGCGCTGCTCGGGGTGACCCCACCACCGGACTGGTGAGCCGGGCCGCCGGATTCCGCGCCGACGGTTGCGCGCCGGCCCCGGCGGACCCCGAGGCGAGGGCGGCGGGCGATTCTCCGGTTGGCAGAATCCGGGCCTGCGGGATGGCCGGGACGACCCGCGACGGCGAAGCTGGGCCGGTGACCGTCTTCTCGCTCCAGGCCACTCCGACCGACGCGGCGGGCTGGGTCGACCTCGCCCGCCGGGCGGAGTCGGTCGGCTTCGACGCCCTGCTCGCCGCCGACCACCCGGGCGACGTGACGTCCCCGTTCGTCGCGCTCGCCGCCGCCGCGTCGGTGACCACCACGATCGGGCTCGGCTCGTACGTGTCGAATCTGGGGGTGCGGGAACCGATCCTGCTCGCGGCCGACGTGGCCACCCTCGACCTGGTCTCCGGTGGACGGGCCCGGCTCGGTGTCGGCGCCGGCCACACCCCCGCCGAGTGGGCCGCCGTCGGCCGGGTACGCCCCGACGTCGCCGGTCGGGTACGCCGCTGCGTGGCCGTCGCCGAGGCGGTCCGCGCCCTGCTCGACGGCTCCCCGGTGACGGTCGACTCCCCCGACCTGGCGGCGCGGGAGGCCCGGCTGACCTCGCCCCGGCCGGTGCAGGACCGCATCCCGTTGACCATGGGCACCGCCAACTCGACGTTGCTGCGTTGGGCCGGCGCGCACGCCGACGTGGTCGGGTTGACCGGTTTCGGGCGTACCCTCGCCGACGGCCACCGGCACGAGGCGCGTTGGCGGGTCGACCAGATCGAGGCGCAGCTCGCGCACGTGGCCGCCGGGGCGGCCGGCCGGGACACCCCGCCCGCGCTGGAGGCGCTGGTGCAGACGGTCGTGGTCACCGACGACGCCGGGGCCGCCGCCGCCGAGCAGGCCGAGCGGGTCGGGCTGACCGTCACCGAACTGCTGGCCACCCCGTTCGTGCTGATCGGCACGGTGGACGAGATCGTCGCGGCGGTCGCGGCCCACCGGCGTCGCTGGGGTGTCACCCGCTTCGTGGTACGCCGGGACGCCCTCGAACCGCTCGTCCCGGTGCTGGCCCGGCTGTCCGGTGCCCCATCCGCCCCGGACGGGTCGGGGTCCGCCCGACCGTGACCGGCGGGCCGGGCGCTCAGGGGGTGGGGGTCGCCCCGGTGAGGCCCTGGTAGAAGCGGATCTTCTCGCGCAGGTGGGCGTACTGGCGCTGCAGCAGGGTCAACTGTTCCTCGACCCGGGCGGCGTGCTGCTCCAGCAGCTCCTGCCGGGCGGCGACGGTGTGTTCCCCCTCGCGGGACAGCTCGGCGTAGCGGCACATCTCGGCGATCGGCATGCCGGTGTCGCGCAGGCAGCGGAAGATCACCAGCCAGCTCAGGTCGTCGTCGGTGAACACCCGACGGCCACCCGAGGTGCGGCCGACGCCGCTGAGCAGGCCGATCTTCTCGTAGTAGCGCAGGGTGTCGAGGCTGAACCCGCTGCGCCGGGCGGCCTCCGAGGGCGGGTACATGGGCCGGATGTTACCGCTTGACCTGGAGCGCACTCCAGGTTGAAAACTGGTCGGCATGACGACGACACGGACTCTGGGCCGCAGTGGAATCGAGGTCGGCGCGATCGGCATGGGGTGCTGGGCGATCGGCGGCCCGCTGTGGGGCGACGACGGTCAGCCGTACGGCTGGGGTGAGGTGGACGACGACGAGTCGGTCGCCACCATCCACCAGGCCCTCGACCTGGGCGTCACCCTCTTCGACACGGCCAGCAACTACGGGGCAGGGCACAGCGAGCGGGTGCTCGGCCGGGCGCTCGCCGGCCGGCGGGACCGGGCGGTGATCGTCACCAAGTTCGGCAACCGCAGCGACGAGGCGACCCGGCGGGCGCTGGGCGTGGACGCCAGCCCGGCGTACGCGGTGGCCAGCCTGGAGGGATCGCTGCGCCGGCTCGGCACCGACCACGTCGACCTCTACCTGCTGCACCTCAACGACCTGCCGGCGTCCGCCGCGCTCGACCTGGTCGACACCCTGGAGGGCCTGGTCACCCAGGGCAAGATCCGGGGGTACGGCTGGAGCACCGACAACCCGGACTCGGCTCGGGCGCTCGCCGGGGCGGGGCCGCACTGCGTCGCCGTCGAACACGACGAGTCGGTGCTGAACGACAACCCGGAAGTGCTCGCCGTCTGCGACGCCTTCGACCTGGCCAGCCTCAACCGGGGGCCACTGGCGATGGGCCTGCTCACCGGGGCCACCCGCACGCTGGGCGCGGACGACGTGCGGGGCCGGGCACCGGAGTGGCTGGTCTGGTTCCGCGACGGCCGGCCCACCCCCGAGTGGTCGGCCCGGGTGGCGGCGATCCGGACGGCGTTGACCGCGGACGGCCGGACCCTCGCCCAGGGGGCGCTGGGCTGGCTGCTGGCCCGCAGCCCCCGGACGCTGCCGATCCCCGGGTGCCGGACGGTCGCGCAGGCCCGGGAGAACTTCGCCGCCCTCACCCTCGGCCCGCTCCCGGCGGACGCGTTCGCCGAGGTGGAGCGCCTCCTGACCGACCTGCGCCCGACCCCGGCCGGCAACGCGACCACCCGGTAGGCCCCGCCACCGCGAGCCCCGATCCTCCCGCCCCCGCCCCGCCCGACCACTCGCCCCCGACTCCCCCGCCCCGCCTCGGCGGGTCGCCGCCCCGTCCCCGGGGATCAAGAGGTTCGCGTCAGTTGATCAAGAGGTTCGTGTCAAGATGGATCTACAACTTGCCGCGAACCTCTTGAACACCGGAACGAGCCGGCCGGGGGTGGACGTCGGGGGGTGGGGTTGGGTGGGGGTTGGTGGTCGGCGCATCCGATCGGGGGCGCGTGGCCGAAGATAGCGGTATGCGGATCCTGATGGCCGGCGTGTCCGGCTTCCTCGGCAGCCGGCTGGTCGACCGCCTCACCGACGACGGGCACCAGGTCACCCGGCTGGTCCGGCGGTCACCGCGTACCCCCGACGAGCAGCGGTGGGACCCGACCGCCGGGCAGCTCGACCCGACCGTGGTGGCCGGGGCCGACGCGGTGGTCAACCTGGCCGGGGCCGGGGTGGGCGACAAGCGGTGGACCGACGACTACCGCCGGGTGATCCGGTCCAGCCGGGTGGACACCACCACCACGCTGGCCGTCACGATCGCCGGGATGCCGGCGGCGGACCGGCCCCCGGTGCTGCTCAACTCCTCCGCGGTCGGCTGGTACGGCAACACCGGCGACCGGGTGGTCGAGGAGGACGCCCCGGCGGGTGAGGGGTTCCTCGCCGACGTGTGCCGGGTCTGGGAGGCGGCGACCCGACCCGCCGAGGACGCCGGGGTCCGGGTGGTACGGCTGCGGACGGGCCTGCCGCTGCACCGCGACGGAGGGCTGCTCAAGCCGCAGTTGCTGCCGTTCAAGCTGGGCATCGCCGGCCGGCTCGGCAGCGGGCGGCAGTGGCTGCCGTGGATCTCGCTGCGGGACTGGCTGGACGCGACGGTGTTCCTGCTGACCGCCGAGGAGGTCGCCGGCGCGGTCAACGTGGTCGGCCCGAACCCGGTCACCAACGCCGAGTTCACCCGGGAGTTCGCCCGCCAACTGCACCGGCCGGCGATCGTCCCGATTCCCGCGGTCGCCCTGAAGGTGGCCCTGGGCGGCTTCGCCCAGGAGGCGCTGACCAGCGCGAGGGTCCTGCCCGCCGTGCTCACCCGGGCCGGTTTCCCCTGGACCCACCCCGAGCTGCCCGCCGCGCTGCACGCCGCCCTGCACGACTGACCCGGTCGGCCCGCCGGCCGACGACCGACCCGGGCGGCGCTGCGGGTGGGCCGGCGCGGCGGCCCGGTCGAACCGGGAGTGGCCGGGGTCGCGGGTCCGACCGGTCGGTCCAGTTCCGGTTGGTAACGTCCGCTCCGTGCCGACTTCCCCGACCCTGGCCGCCGACCCGCCGCCCACCGCCGCCCCGGACGCCGCCCGGGGTCGGCGGGCCGACCTGACCGTGCTGGTCGTCGCGGTGGCGCTGGCGGTCTGGGTGACCAGCGGGCTGTGGCGCGACCCGAACCAGCGGGCGATCACCGTGAACTCCAGCGACCAGGCGCTCTTCGAGTGGCTGCTCGCCTTCGGCGGGCACGCCGTCACGCACGGGGAGAACCCGCTCTTCACCCACCTGCTCAACGTGCCGGACGGGGTGAACCTCGCCGTCAACACCTCGATCACCGTGTACGCGGTGGTCTTCGCGCCGTTGACGTACCTGATCGGGCCGCCGGCGACGTTCCTGGTGATCCTCACCCTCAACCTCGCCGCCACCGCGCTGGCCTGGTACTGGCTGCTCTCCCGGCACCTGGTCGCCAGTCGGCTCGCGGCGGGCGTCGGGGCGCTGTTCGTGGCCTTCTCCCCCGGCATGGTCGCGCACGCCAACGCCCACCTGAACTGGACCGCCGGCTGGCTGGTGCCGCTGCTGGTGGCCGGGGTGTTCGCGCTGCGCCGGCCGGGGCGCTGGCTGCGGGGCGGGCTGGTGCTCGGGGTGCTGGTCGCGGTGGCCTTCTCGATCGCCGCCGAGGGGTTGTTCTTCACCGCCCTGGCGGTCGCCGTCTTCCTCGCCGTCTGGGCGGTGCACCCGGCCCGCCGGGCGCAGGCCCGCGCCGCGCTGCCGGACTTCCTACGCGGGCTGGGGGTGACCGCGCTGGTCGCCGGGGTGCTGCTGGCGTACCCGCTGTGGTTGCACTTCGCCGGGCCGCAACGGTTCCACGGCACCGGCTTCGACCCGGTCATCCACGCCGAGGACATCGCCGCGTTCGGGGCGTACCCGAGCCGGTCGCTGGCCGGGGCGCTGGGCTGGGACACCACGCTGGCGCCCAACCCGACCGAGGAGAACAGCTTCTTCGGGGTGCCGCTGCTGCTGCTCACCGTGGTCTGCTTCGGGTGGCTGTGGCGTCGGGCCGGTCCGGGCCGGCAGGCCACGCTGACCGCGCTCGGGGTGACCGCCGTGGTGTTCGCGGTGCTGTCCTGGGGGCCGCTGGCGAAGTGGAACGGTCAGCGCACCGGTCAACTGCTGCCCTTCGGGGTGCTGGACAACCTGCCGGTGGTCAACGCCGCCCTGCCGTCCCGGCTGGCCCTGGTGGTGGCCCCGGTGATCGGGGTGCTGCTGGCGTACACGATCGACCGGTTGCGGGCGACACCGCCGGGCCGCACGGCCGCCTGGGTGTGGGGGGTGGGTTTCGCGGCGGCGCTGCTGCCGCTGCTGCCGACCCCGCTGCTGACCAGCGTCCGCCCGCCGGTGCCGGAGTTCGTCACCGCCGGCACCTGGCGGGAGTACGTCTCACCGGGCGGGGTGCTCACCCCGATCCCGCTGACCCTGGACGTGACCCCGGACGGGCAGCGCTGGCAGGCGTACGCCCTGTCCCACCGGCAGGGCGAGTTCCGGTTGCCCGCCGGCTTCTTCCTCGGCCCCGGCGGCCCGGACGGGCGGGGTCGGATCGGGCCGCCGCCGCGCACCTTCGACACGCTGATGGACCAGGCCGGGCGGACCGGGCTGGTGCCGATCGTCACCGAGGGCAGCATCCGCCTGTCCCGGGCCGACCTGCGGTACTGGGGGGTCGAGGCGGTCGTGCTGCCCGACGAGGTGCACGGGGCCAAGTACGACCTCGACGAGGACGCCCTGCGTCGTACCGCCACCGCCCTGCTCGGCGAGCCCCGCCGGGTGGACGACGTGTGGCTCTGGACGGTCCCCGCCGGCTGACCGGTCCGCCGCCTGCGGGGGTCACACTGGGTGGCGCGACGAGGCTCACGGGGCGCGGCGGAGGCGGACGGGGCTAGGGTGGCGGGGTGAGCGTGACGACTTCCGGGGTGACCGCCGTCCGGGCGGGTGTGGTCGACTACTCGGCCGCGTGGGACGAGCAGCGGCGGCTGCACGAGGCGGTGGTGACCGGCGAGCGCGGCGACACCGTGCTGCTGCTGGAACACCCGAGCGTCTACACCGCCGGTAAGCGCACCGAGCCCTGGGACCGGCCGATGGACGGCACCCCCGTCGTCGACGTGGACCGGGGCGGCAAGATCACCTGGCACGGTCCGGGGCAGCTCGTCGGCTACCCAATCGTCCGGCTGCCCGACCCGGTCGACGTGGTCGCCTACGTCCGCCGCACCGAGCAGCTACTGATCGACGTCTGCGCCGAGTTCGGGCTGACCGCCGGCCGGGTAGAGGGACGCAGCGGCGTCTGGGTGCCCGACGACGACCGGGGCCCGGCCCGCAAGGTGGCCGCCATCGGCATCCGGGTCGCCCGGGGCGTCACCCAGCACGGCTTCGCGATCAACTGCGACTGCGACCTGTCGTACTACGACCGGATCGTGCCCTGCGGCATCGCCGACGCGGGCACCACCTCGCTCACCGCCGAGCTGGGCCGCCCGGTGACGGTGGCCGAGGTGCTGCCCGTGGTGGAACGGCACCTGCCCACCCTGCTCGGCTGAGCCGATGCGGATCGACCTCGTCACCCTCGTCGTCGCCGACTACGATCCGGCCATCGCGTTCTTCACCGGGATTCTCGGCTTCGAGCTGGTCGAGGACGCGCCGTCGCTGACCAACGACGGCCGCCCGAAGCGGTGGGTGGTGGTCCGTCCGCCCGGCGCGCAGACCGGCATCCTGCTGGCCCGCGCCGACGGTGAGCGGCAGGAGGCGGTGGTCGGTGACCAGGTGGCCGGCCGGGTCGGGTTCTTCCTCCAGGTGGACGACTTCGACGCCGTCCACCGGCGGCTGGTCGACGCCGGCGTGGAGTTCGTGAGGCCACCGCGCACCGAACCGTACGGCCGGGTGGCGGTGTTCCGGGACATCGCCGGCAACCGCTGGGATCTGCTCGGCACGGCCTGACCCCGCTGCCACCAAGCATCAGCTTGGGTCTGAACCGGTCAGCGCAACAGTGCGCGACCGCACCCACAACCTCACCTTCACTACGTAGCGTCACTTATCTCCCCCTGCCACCCACCCTTCCCCACACGCTTTGCTCTGCTGCCCTGGGCGCACCGAGCGCGGAAGGTAACCGTCGCGTCGGTGGCAGCAGAGCAAAGCGTGGAGGGGCAGGTAGGTGGGGCAGCCGGAGATGGGGGCGGAAGTCCTGCTCAGCGGGGTGAGTGCGAATTTCGGACGCAGGGCAGCGCCGGCACCCCCCAAAATCGATCACCCAGGGTGATCGCGGGCGACCTCAGCCCGATTCGTCACCCAGGGTGCTCGACCCGCCCAAGGCGGCAGCGTCGACCGACATGCGGGTGACCCCGGCAAGGGCCGGCACCGCAAGGGCCGCCACCGCAAGGCCGGCCCCGCAAGGCCGGCACCGATGGGCCACCGGGT
>NZ_JBMDWU010000357.1:0-2411 GCF_048594385.1 Micromonospora sp.
CCCCCGTCAGCGCCCCCCCCCCCCCCCCCTCTGTTGTTGGGGGGGGCGGCCCCGGGCGACCGTCCGGTCGTCGGTTGCAGGTCGTTCACCGCTGATCCACAGCTGACTGCGAGGCCCTTCCCACCATGTCCCGTACGCACAGTGCGTGATCACCCTGATGGCCAGGGTGCTCGTCGTGGACGATGATCCGAACCTGCGGATGCTGCTCTCGGCGGCGTTGGGCAGACACGAGTTCGAGGTCCGGGTGGCCGCCGACGGCCGGGAGGCGCTGGTCGTGGCGGCGGACTTCGACCCGCACCTGGTGGTGCTCGACGTGATGCTTCCGGACGTGGACGGTCTCCAGGTCGCCCGCAGCCTGTGGGCGGGGCCGGGTTCCGGGGTGCCGGTGCTGTTCCTCACCGCCCGCGACGAGCTGGCCGACCGCATCGCCGGGCTGGCCGCCGGGGCCGACGACTACGTCACCAAGCCGTTCAGCCTGGAGGAGCTGGTGCTCCGGGTGCGGGCGGTCCTACGGCGGTGCCGGGTCGACCAGCAGGCGCGGGACGACGGTCTGCTGTGCTTCGCCGACCTGGAACTCGACGAGGTGGCCCACGAGGTGCGCCGGGGCGGGCACCCGGTGCCGTTGTCGCCCACCGAGTTCAACCTGCTGCGGTTCCTGCTCGCCAACGCGGGCCGGGTGGTCAGCAAGGCGCAGATCCTCGACGGGGTGTGGCACTACCGCTTCGGCGGCGACGGCCGGATCGTCGAGTCGTACGTCCACTGCCTGCGCCGGAAGATCGACCGTTGGGACCCGCCCCTGATTCACACCGTCCGGGGCGTCGGATACGCGTTGCGGCTGCCGTCGGGGCCCACGGCGACCTCTTCTGCGGGGTGAGGCGTCCCCTGTCCGGCGGGTGCGGGCTGGAAGTGCCGGCGCAGGGTGCGTCGCCAGCGCCCGGCGGGTAGTTCGGGGTCGAGCGCGGCCAGTCCGGTCGCGTACTTGGAGATGGCCACCGGGCGGTGCCCCTGCCGCCAGAGCAGCCGGTCGACGTGGGAGGCGGTGGAGCCGGTCTTGGTCTCGATGATGGCCAGCTCGGGCAGCGCCAGCCGACGGCCGCGGTGGTCCTCCCAGCGCAGCGCGACGTCGATGGTCGCCCGGCTGGCGGTCGCCGGCAGGTAGAGCGTGCTGCGCAGGTAGCTGGTGGTGAGGGTCGGCGAGAAGGTCAGGGCGGGACCGGTGCTCAGCGCCGCGAGCACCCCGTCGACGAACGACCGGCCGGGGGCGAGGGTGCCGCTGTCGTCGGGGCGGTAGGGCAGCCGCTCCTTGACCGTGCCACCCCGGGTGCCCTCCGTCTTCACCTCCAGCCAGCACAGGCCGGAGTCCAGGTAGGTCCGCGTCCTGATCTTGAAGCGGCGGCGGCGTCGACGGGCGGTGAGCCGGAAGCTGACCAGGTCGGCGGTGTCGAAGTAGATCGACTCGTAGCGGAAGGCGCGCCTGCCGTCGATCTCCAGCACCTGGTCGGTGCGGTCGAGCCCGGCGAGCAGGCGGGGCAGCTCGGCGAGCGGCAGGAGGTACTTGCGGTCGAACCGGGTCTGTAGCGCGGCGCGCTCGGTCAGTTCCGCGAGCCCGATCGGCGTGAGCTGGGCCAGCGCACCGGTGGACGGGTCGACGGCGGTCACCGTACGGCACCCGCGTCGACCGGCCGCCGCCCGCCGGTGGCGGTGACCCTGGGCCGTGAGTAACGGACGTCCACGATCGTGGTGTCGTTGACCAGGTCGACGCGCTCGACGTTGACGTTGTGCACCCGGGCACCGAGCAACTGCTCCAGGTGCGCGGTGAGGGCGACCGAGTCGGTGACCGCGCTGTCCAGCACGATGACGTGCCGCCGGTACCGGCGCAGCAGCCGGGGATGGTCCCCGACGAACATCACGCCGAGGATCAGCACCGTCAACGCGCCGACCGTCCAGACCGAGGTGCCGGACAGCGGGCCGAGGATGCCGAGCGCGAGCGCCGAGAAGTAGTACGCCACCTCGTGCTGGTCGAGTTCCGTGGACCGGAGCCGAATGATCGACAGCACTCCGAACAGCCCCAGCCCGAGCCCGGCGCCGACGGTGCTGCTGCTCAGTGAGCTGGCCACCGCGAAGACGCCGACGTTGACGCCGAGGTAGGCCACCACCAGGTCCCGCCGTCGGTGACGCGGGAAGTACAGCGCGAAGACGAGCAGGACCACGGCGACCAGGTCCATTCCGGCCAGGACCAAGCGGGACATGTTTGCTCCTTGGGGTGTCCGCCGGCCGTTTCCCACGTACGGCGTCAGGCGGTGGGGCATCGGATCTGGCAGTGGTGCACCGGCGGGCCGGTGGCGGGGGGGGGGGGGGGGGGGGGGGGGGCGCGCCCGCCCCCCCCCCCCCCGCCCGCCCCCCCCCCCCCC
>NZ_JBMDWU010000358.1:0-19361 GCF_048594385.1 Micromonospora sp.
CGCGGCGGCGGCGGTCACCGCGCCGTGGACGCTACGAAGGAGTCTGCGAATCTCACTCTCCCGCAGGGGGTGGAGGGGGGTGCCGGGGCACCCCGCGGGTGCCCCGGCGGGCGGGTTACGGCAGGGTCCACTTCTGGTTGGCGGCGGCCAGGCAGGTCCAGAGGTGGACGGCCTGGCCGTCGGTGGCGCTGTTGTCGGACACGTCGAGGCACTTGTTCGACTGGGGGTTGCGCAGGGTGCCGTCGGCCTGGGCGGACCAGTTCTGCGCCGCGGTGCCGTTGCAGGTCCAGAGTTGGATCTTCGTGCCGTCGGCGGTACCGCCACCGGAGACGTCCAGGCACTTACCCAGCGCTTTCACGGTGCTGTTCGGGGTGACCGTCCAGGTCTGGGCGGCGGTGCCGTTGCAGGTGTAGATCTGGATCTGGGTGCCGTCGGCGGTGGCGGCGTTGCGGACGTCGAGGCACTTGCCGCCGAGCCCGACGATCGGCCCGGTACCGGCGGTGCCGCCGGTGACGAACGTGAACGTGTCGAGGTCGAACAGTGCCCCGGTGCCCCCGGCGAAGGTGAGGTAGAGCGTGCCGGTGCTGGCCGGCGCGCCGGAGAGGGTGCCGGTGACGGTGGTGAAGGTCTCCCAGCCGCCGGTGACCGGGACGGTCGCCTGGCCCAGCACGGTGCCGGTGGGTGAACCCGTCCGCACCTGGAGGGTGCCGCCGACACCGTTGGAGGAGACCCGCGCGCTGAACGAGGTGGCCCTGTCCAGCCGGTACGGCTCGAACGCGATCCAGTCGCCGTTGTCGATGCTGCCGACGGTCTTGCCGCCCTCGGCGGGGGTCTTGTCGTAGACGGTGATCCCGGACGAGGTCTTGAAGTGCTCGGCCTGGCGCTTGCGCGGCTGGAGGGTGTGCTGCCGGTGGGTGGTCAGCCCACCGGCGTCGGTGTACTCGGCGTCGAAGACCGCGAAGATGTTCGCCGCGTCGTCGTGCTCGCCGTCGACCGGGATGGTGATCGTGCCGGAGCAGCCGTTCTTCGCGGTGATCTGGTGACCGTGCTGGTCGTGGCCGAGCACGTAGGTCATCCTGACCTTGGCGCAGTCGATGGTGCCGTCCTCGGGATCGGTGACGGTGATGCTGAACGGCACCGTGTCGCCGTAGGAGAACAGCGAACCGTTCGCCGGGCCGGTGATGGTGACCGTCGGGGCGGTGTTGCCGACGCCGATCTGCACGCTGGCCGTGCCGGTCGCGCCCTGCGGGTCCCGGACGGTCAGGGTGACGTTGTAGGTGCCGTTGGCGGTGAACGTCTTGCCGGGGTTGGCCGCCGTGGAGGTGGTGCCGTCACCGAACGCCCACGAGTAGGTCAACGCCCCACCCTCCGGGTCCGACGACCCGGCCGACGAGAAGTTCACCGTCAGCGGGGCCGCCCCGGAGGTCCGGTCGGCGGCGGCGACGGCCGTCGGCGCGCGGTTGCCACCGCCGACGTAGTCGTACCGGTACAGCGCCGAGTTGGCGTCACCGTTGAAGTAGCCGGTGCCGTAGTCGAGGACGTACAGCGCACCGTCCGGGCCGAACGCGGAGTCCATGACCTGCTTGCCGTTCCAGGGGAACGACGCGTCGATGGCCCCTCGGGAGCCGTCGGCGTTGACGTGGATCGGTTTGATCCAGCCCCGGCCCAACTCGGTGGCGAAGAACTGGCCGTCGAAGGACTGCGGGAACTTCGTGGTGGACGGGTTCGACGCGCTGTAGCGGTAGACCGGACCGGCCATCGGCGACTCGGAGCCGCCACCGAACTCCGGCGGGGTGCCGGCGTCACCGGCGTACCGAATCCAGGCCGGCTGGGCCGCAGGCAGGGTGGGCAGGCCGGTGTTGCGGAACGAGTTGTTCGTCGGCCCACCGGCGCAGTTGTACTTCGCCCCTGCGGTGCCGGCGGCGAAGTCCCACTCCGCGTACGTCTCGGCGGCGGTGTTCGTGCCCGTGCAGTACGGCCAGCCGTAGTTGCCCGGCCCGGTCACCCGGTTGAACTCGACCTGTCCACTGGGGCCGCGCGCGCCGGTGGTGCCGGCGTCCGGGCCGTAGTCGCCGACGTAGACCACCCCGGTGGCCCTGTCCACGCTCATCCGGAACGGGTTGCGGAACCCCATCGCGTAGATCTCCGGACGGGTCCGCGCGGTGCCCGGGGCGAACATGTTCCCGGCCGGGACCGAGTAGCTGCCGTCCGCGTTCACCCTGATCCGCAGGATCTTGCCGCGCAGGTCGTTGCTGTTGGCCGCGCTGCGCTGCGCGTCGTACGCGGGGTTGCGGTTGGTCCGCTCGTCGATCGGCGCGTACCCGGCGGAGTCGAACGGGTTGCTGTCGTCACCTGTCGACAGGTACAGGTTCCCGGCCGCGTCGAAGTCGATGTCCCCGCCGACGTGACAGCAGATGCCCCGGTCGGCCGGCACGTCCAGGATGGTGACCTGGCTGGACGTGTTCAGCGTCCAGTTGGCGTTGAGGGTGAACCGGGACAGCCGGTTCACGCCCTGCCAGGCGGAGAAGTCCGTGCCGGTGGCCGGGGCGTCCCCGGCGGGGGTGGACAGCGGCGGGGCGTAGTACAGGTAGACGTGCCGGTTGGTGGTGAAGTTCGGGTCCACCCCGACGCCCTGCAGGCCCTCCTCGTCGTGGGTGTAGACGGGGATCGTGCCCACCACGGTGGTGGTGCCGGCGGCGTCGGTGCGCCGAAGCGTGCCGTTGCGGGCGGTGTGCAGCACCGACCGGTCGGGCAGCACCGCGATGGTCATCGGCTCGCCGACCTCGGGCTCCCCCTTGGCCAGGGTGACCTGCTGGAAGTCGGTGGGGTTGACGGTGTGGGCCTGGGCGGGGGCCGGGCTGCCGAGGGCGATCAGCCCGGCGGCGGCGACCAGGAGCAGTGCGGAGCTGACCGACGCCGTTCGCCGGCCGAACGCGCCATCGTGTGAGGACACTGGCTGTCCGTCCCTTCCTGACGTTCGAATGCCAGGGCGGGCGCGCGCCGTCGCGCCGGATGCCGTAGCGGGGGAGGGGGTCGATGGATCACCGCGCCGCCGGTTCACCTCGCTGAAACACTTGCGTGATGGCGAAGACATTAAGCTGTTTCGATTCCGCTGTCCATGCCTTCTGTCGAATCACGACCGACTTTCGCTCGAACCGCAAAAAGCCCGCGCCGTCGCACCGGATGCCCGGCGCCCCTCGTGCCGGGCCGACCGGTGGGCGAACAACACCGACCGGGGACGGGGCCCCTACCGCGGACCGCGCAGAAACTCCACCAGGGTCCGTACGCCGAAGCCCGTGCCCCCGTGCGGGATCTCGTCGTAGGGGGCCTCGTCGTTGAACGCGGCTGCCCCGAGGTCGACGTGGACCCAGGGGAGCCGTGGCCCCACGAACTCCCGGAGGAAGAGCGCCGCCTGGATCGCGTCGCCAGGACGGAAGGCGGCGTTCACCCGGTCCGCCACCGACGATCTGAGGTGACGCCGCTCGGACTCCCACAGCGGGAGACGCCAGAACAGCTCGTCGGACCGGGCGGCGGCGGCCGACACCTCGGCGGCCAGCGAATCGTCCCGGGCGAAGTAGGCCGCCGCGCGGGCCCCGAGCACGTGCGGCACCGCCGCCGTCAGGGTCGCCACGTCGATCAGGACGTCCGGGGCAGGGTCGCGGGCCAGCAGCAGAGCGTCGGCCAGCACCACCCGGCCCTCGTTGTCGGTGTTCAGGACCTCCGTGGTCGTCCCGTCGGCGTGCCGGACGACGTCCCCCGGACGCAGGGCCGCCGGGCCGGGCATGTTCTCGGCGAGCGGGAGCAGCGCCCGCAGCCCCACCGGCAGGCGCAGGGCGGCCACGGCGCAGACCGCACCGACGACGGCTGCGGCCCCCCCCATGTCGGCCTTCATCGCCCGCATCTCGGGTGGGATCTTCAGGCAGAGCCCACCCGAGTCGAAGGTGATCCCCTTGCCCACCAGGGTGACGCTTCGTCCGGGCGTCGGAGGGTCGTACCGGAGCTCCACCAGACACGGCGGCTCGGCCGAACCTCGGGCCACCGCCAGCAGACCCGCCATGCCCAGGGTGTGCAGCGCCTCGCCACGGTGCACGACGCAGGCGAGCGCACCACCGGCGAGGCCGGCGACCCGCCGCCCGAACTCCGTCGGACCCAGTTCACCGCCGGGGCTGTTCACCAGATCCCGCGCGAGGCAGACGGCATCGGCGACCGCGACACCCTCGGCCACCGCACCGGGGTGCGCGGTGCGGATGGTGATCTCACCCAGGGGCGGAGCAGCACCGCGGCGGTGGCGGTCGTAGCGGTAGGCGGCCAGCACCGCACCCTCGGCCACCGCGCGGGCACGGGCACCCGCGGACATCGGGCCCTCCGTCGTCTCGGCGAGGTCCAGCCGCAGGGTACGGGCCGGGCCGGCGGCCCGGACGGCAGCGGCCGCCGCCCGGCGGAAGGTCGCCGGGGTCGCTGCCCCGGCGGGGCCCAGACCGACGTTGAGCAGCACCGTCCGACCGTCCGGGCCCGGTTCGGCGACGACCTGACCGGCGCGGCCGGTGAACCCGCGACGGAGGGCGAACGTCCCCGGGCGGGTGCCGTGGTGCCAGGGCAGGGCCACCACGTCGGCGGGCCGGGCATCGGCGACCGGGGTCACGCTCACGCCCGGCACGGGTCAGGCGCGCTCGTAGGCGGTGCCGGCCTGGTTGCGCGTGAGCAGCCCCTCGTCCACCAGGGCACGACGCAGGGCCACCCAGTCGTCGAACCACTCGCCGCACAGGGCGTTGACCCGGGCCTCGGGATAGACCTCCCCGGGGGAGAAGGTGTCGACCACCACGGCCAGCACCCGGGCCCGCACCTCGGCGTCTGCGGGAATGGCGGTGATGCGGCCACGACGGAAGTAGGCTCCCGCGCCGTCCCCGCCACTGCGGCCGGCAACCCGGACCTCGGCCTGGACCGCACGGCGGAAGGCATCGTCCACCAGGGCGTACGTGTTGGTGGCCCGGTCCTCGGCGACGATCCTGCCGTCCACCAGCCGGCGCAGGGCGCCCGCGGTGGCCTTGGGGGTGAGCCCGGTCTGCTCGGACACCGACCCCACGGTGCGCGCCCCGAGCACGAGCGCGGCGAACGCCGACCGCCGGGCCGGCTCGGCCAGCAGGCCGACGATGTCCCCGCAGGACGGCGGACGGTCAGCGGAGTCGGTCTGCGGCTCTTCGTCGGCCGGGGGCACCGGACACCTCACCTCTGCGTCGTCGGGCGGGCCGGTCACCACGGCCGGACCTCTCCCGAATCTGTCCACTGTCGATAACCTAGCAGTCGCACCGCGTCACACCGGTCGAACCGCCGGTGCCACCGCCGTCGACTCAGCCCCGGACCGTCGGCGTCTCCAACACGACGGGTGTCTGCGTCCGGGCCCGGCGGGGAGTGCTCTGCGCCGGTGGTGTGCGGTACGCCGAGGGACGGTGCCGCACCGCCAGGGCGATCACCTTGGCCCCCTCGATGAACACCCAACGTCGGCGCTGCCAGGCGTGCAGCAACTCCAGTGTCGGCTCCCAGCGTGTGCCGGACCAGTGCCGGGCCTGCAGGTCGCGGAAGCGGGTACCCCCGATCAGGGCACGGAACAGCAGGGCCTCGTCACCGGTGAGGACCGTCTGACCCGCCGGCAGGCCCGGCCGCTGCTCGTCGAGGACGACCGAGCTGAAGCCGAGCCGGTAGGTGAAACGGGCGGTGTGCCGGTGCGCCTTCCACAGCCGCACCCGGGCGGCCAGCCGGTGGCGCAGCTCCTCGTTGCGTGCGTCGTCGTGGAAGTCACCCTCGAAGTGGTACGCGATGTCCCAGAGTTCCTCGTCGGAGAGCCCCGGATAGGCGAACCGGTAACCGGGGAAGGGACGCGACAGGGTCAACCCGAACGACCCGGGCCGTTCCACGTACGGGCTGAACCGGTCGAAGTGCACGGCGAGGATGTCCGCGTCGGGCGGTTCCAGGTGGGTCAGCGAAGCCACGAGGTTGAGCTGGGACAGCAGGGACGCGGGGGTCTCCCCGGGATAGCCGGTGAGAATGTTCCACACCGGCAGCACCCCGAACTCCGCGCAGCCCAGCAGGAACCGGACGTTCTGCATCGCGGTGGCGCCCTTCTTCAACGCCCGCAGTCCCTCGGTGCTGAGGCTTTCGATCCCGGGCTGGACCGAACGCACCCCGGCCCGCCGGATCGCCCGGATCTGCGCCCAGTCCATGTTCGCCTTCACCTCGAAGAAGAGCGAGTGGTCCGTGCGCATCTGCTCCACCCGGGGCAGCGCCGTCTCCAGGTAGCCCAGGTCGAGGATGTTGTCCACGGCGAAGAAGTCGAGCACCCCGTACCGGTCCATCAGGTGGTGCAGTTCCTCGGCCACCGAGTCCGGGTGCTTGCTGCGGAACTCCATGGTGGCACCGTTGAGCCCGCAGAACGTGCAGTGCGTCTTCGCCCCCCACCAGCAGCCCCGGGAGAACTCCACCGGAAGCGTGATGTCGGGCTCCAGAGCATGCAGACCGACCTCCCGCAGCTGCTCGAAGAAGCCGTCGTAGTTGGGCCGGGGCACCACGAGCTGCGCGGTGCTGCGCCGGGCCGGCAACGCCCGGGACGTGGACGCGGCGTCCTGCCCTCGCACCACCAGTCGGCCGGCCGCCGCGAGCGGACCACCCGCCGCGACCTGCCGCAGCAACGCGACGAAGGCGTCCTCGCCCGGCCCGTCCACCACGGCGTCGACCGCCGGGAACTTCGCCAGCAGGGTACGGCCCATCGGCCCCTCGCAGTTGCTGCCGCCGAGCACGATGGTCCCGGTGTACCCCCGCGCACGGAGCCGTTCCGCGACCGCGAGCGTCGGGCCGTTCTGGCTGAACGTCGTGGTGAAGCCGATGACCTGCGGCGCCGCCCGGAGCAGCCCCTCGGCGGTCTCGACCACGTGCCGGTCGGCGACCGCGCGCAACGCGTCGACCAACGCGATCTCCCGGTCGGTGATCCCCCGGTCCCGCAGCAGCGTGTAGTAGACGGCGCGCTCGGCGTCACCGGCGGCCCGCCGGGCGTACACCCAGTCGCCGACCGACAGGTGGTAGAGGCCCTCGGCGACCCGCGTGTAGGCCGCCGCCCAGTCGTCCGGGGACAGGCCGAGCATCCGTCCGGCCAGGGCGTAGAAGCTGAGGTACGCGTAGTCGGAAACCACCTCCCAGCCCTCCGCCTCGGCCACCGCCCGCAGGGTGCCGATCTGGATCGACGGGCGGTGGACGTTGTTCCAGGGCATCGAGACGAGTGCCGCGCGGCCAGCGTCGCTCATCACGTCATCACCAGATGATGCGCAGGTCGTAGACGTTACGGAGGAAGGGTGGTTCCACCGTCGGCTCGGGCAGCCGGTAGTCGGGGATCATCTCGTGCCACTCCTCCCAGGCGGTGAGGATCTGCGCGCGGGCGTAGGCGGCACCGAGACACTGGTGGTGACCGGTACCGAAGGCGATGTGCGGATTCTGCGTCCGGTCGAAGTCGACCCGCTCCGGATCCGGGAAGACCGCCGGGTCGTAGTTCGCCAGGGCCAGCGGCAGCAGCACCGTGTCGCCCCGGGAGGCGACCCCGCCCGCACCCTCCCGGGTGGCCAGCCGACCGGGATACATGCAGGAGTTCACCCTCAGGAACTCCTCCACCGCAGCCGGCCGGATCTGCGGCTCGCGCAGGAACCGGTGCCGGTCCCCCGGGTGGTGGGCGAGATGCTGGATGCCGTTGGCCATGTGGTTGACGGTGGAGTCGACCCCGGCCAGGAAGAGGACCGTGAGCAGCGATTCCCGGTCGGCGTCGCTGACCGGGGAACCGTCGATGTCCCAATCGAAGGTGGCAGTGGTCAGGTCCGCCTCGACCGGCTCCGCACGACGCCGCGCCACGTGCCGCCGCACGTACTCCTGGAGCGCGGGGAACGCGGTCTCGGCGTTGAACGCCTGACGTGGGTCCGGCGCCTCCCGGGACCGGATCATCGCCACGTTGATGGCGAGCAGGTGATCGAGGTCCGCCCGCGGCCACCCGACCGCCAGCATCAGATTCTCCAGCACGTACGGGCGGGCGAACTCGTCGGAGAAGGAAACCTCGCCCCGGTCGACGAACGCCTCGATACGCCGCCGCGCGTTCGCCCGGATCACGGGGGTCAGATCCCGGGCCCGTTGCGGGGTGAACCAGGCCGCCAGGTGCCGCCGCCACTCGTTGTGGGCACGACCCTGGATCGTCAGGGGGATCCAGCGCTCGTCCTCGGCACCCTCGGCGGCGCTGACCCGGGACACGCTGAAGGTGTCCTCGTCGCGGAACGCGGCGCAGATCCCCTCGTAGGTGGACAGGGCCCAGAAGCTGCCGCCGTGCGAGCTGTGGAACGCGCCGTCGCGGGCGTGTTCCGCCGCGACGCGCCGGTACGCCTGCGGCGCGGCGAAGAAGTCGAAGTCGACCGATTCCCCCGCCGTCGCGGCGGTGGCCCCGGTGACCGGGCACCTGTCAGCCTGCACCAGATCTCTCCTTCTCCCGTGGTAGGGCGGGCACCGGGTCGAGCCCGCCCCGGGGCCAGACCCCGGCGTTCAGCCCGGCGGTGGTCAGTCGCAGGGACCAGAGTTCGTCGAGATCCCCGGCGTCGAGCAGGACGCCGTCGACCAGGACGGCGTCGGGACGGGCCAGGTCGGCCACCGTGGTCGGCAGCCGCCGGTAGAGCACCAGATCAGCCTCGGTGGTCGCGGCCGGGCCCCGGCGCATCGCGGCGTGGGCCGCCCCGGTGGCCGCCTGCAGCACCGCGGCGAAGGGGAGCCCCGCGCGGGACAACTCGGCCAGTTCCTTGTGGAACGACGGACCCGCCACCACGAACGGGTTGCCGCAGTCGGTGCCGACCAGCACGCGTGCCCCCGCCCCGGCGACGGCACGGACCAGGCCACCGAGCCGGTCCACCAGCGCCCCACGCTCGGCTGCCGCGGCGCGGTCGAGACCGATGGCCGCGCGGGCGGCCGCGGTCCAGGCCTGCGTCCGACCCGCGTCGGCCAGCGCCAGGGCCGTGGGCGAGGGACGCGTCCACCGCCGCTCGCCGGTCAACGCCCGCCACGTGACCAGGGTGGGACAGACGAAACGCCCGGCGTACCCCTCGACCCGGGAGGCGCCCTCCGCCTCCACCCGGTCGAGAGCGGCGGAAAGGACCTGCCACCGCCGGTCACCGGGAAGCCGGAAGATGTTGGGCACCAGACCGTAGAGATGTTCGGTTGACCACATCGCGGCCTGCGCCTCGGCGATCGGCACCCGTTCGGGGGCGTGTCCGACCACCGGGAGACCCACCCGGTCGGCTGCGGCGGTGATCGCCGCGAACCAGGCGGGTTCCACGTCGTCATAGACCTTGATGCCGTCGAAGCCGAAGCCGAGAGCCTCGTTGAGCACGTGGTCGGCCGAGTGCCGGTCGTCCACCACCATCGCCCCGCCCGGCACCCGGGTGGTCGGGCCGTCGACCACGGCCGTGCTGACCCAGGCGCGGGGCACCACGGCGGTCCGGGCCCGGTGCACGCCCGCCGCGTAGCGGTGCGCGGGCTCGCCCCACATCTGGCGGTACGACGTCACGCCGTGGGTGAGCAGACCGACCAGGTCACCGGACGACGACACGTGCGCGTGCGCGTCCACGAAGCCCGGCAGGGCGTACCACCGGGCCGGTCCGTCACCGGGCGGCCCGTGCACCAGGACTCCGTCCTCGACCACCAGATCCCGTACCGGTCCGGGGCGGCCGGTGTCCGGCCCGACCGGCGCGACGGCGGGAATGTGGTGGGCGCGGGGCCGGGTCGCGAGGGCCCGCAGCGCGTCGGCCTGCGGATCGCCCGCGGGCAGCAGGCCGACCCGCAGCCGCCACTGCGCGTCCTGGCTGGGAGTCATCGGGCACCCGTACCAGCGGCGTACCCGGCGGTCTCGGTCGCCACGCGCGCTCCCACCTCGGCGAGGCGGTGGGCCGCCCGCACCCGGGTGGGGCTGTCGACCAACCAGATCCGGGCACCGAGGCGGCGCTCACCCGCGGTGAAGACGTCACGTTCGGGGTCGCCCTCGGCGGTGATGAGCACGAGATCCTGGCCGGGGTTCCGCCGCTGGACGGCGCGGGCCGAGCCGTACCACAGGCCGCGGGTGACCGCCGCCAGCTCCGGCAGGTCGACCCGACGGCACGCGTCGACCATCCAGTCCGGCGCGCCGACCCGGTGGAAGTGGTCGGTCAGGTAGCGGTGTCCGTCGGGGGCCTCGATCGCCGCCGCCTCCTGCTCGACCGCGTCGTCGGGGAGTTCCACCTCCTCGGCGTGCGCGCAGAAGGAGTACGCCCGGGTGACCCTCGAATCGTCGGCGGCGACCCGCAGGGCTGTCCGCCCGCCGAAGTAGACACCGAACACCGTGTACTCGGGGTGCCCGAAGAGGTCCATCACCGCCCGGACGTCCTCGACGTGCCTGTCGATACCGTGCCGTTGCGGCAGGCCGACGCGTTCGCTGGCCCCGCGCCCCCGCAGGTCGAGGGCGAGCAGGTCGGCGTCGGGAAGAGCGTCGAGGAACCCCGAGTCGGCCCAGATCCGCCAGTCCATCGCCACCCCGTGCACCAGCACCACCGGTGTCCCCGTCCCCGGCCTGCGCATGCCGTGCAACCGGGCGCCGTCGGCGGAGGTGGTCTCGAACGGTTCCAGGTCACGCTGCTGCACTACGCCCTCCCAAGGCCATCGCCCGGCCCAGCTCGTCGCGCCCGCTGTCGTGTACGGCCAGCACCAGACCCTGCGGTGCCTCCAGGAACACCCAGCCGCGGGCGGACCACTCGGTCAGCTTCTCGTGGGCCTGCTCCGGTGTGGCACCCGCCTCGACGGCCGCCGCCACCGACCCGGTGATCCGACCCCCGTGCGTCAGCCCACGGAACAGGACGTTCTCCCAGCCCCGCAGCACCTCCCGGCCCCGTCCGACGTGCGGACGGTGGTCGTGGACCGCGGTGACGGTGGGGCCGAGGCGGTAGGTGAAGCGGCTCTGCGGGTGCAGTTTCTTCCACAGCCCGACCCGGGCGCCCAGCCGCCGGCGCAGGGTCAGCAGCAGCGCGCCGTCGGTGGCGTCCGGCTCGTCGTGGTCGAACGAGTAGGCGAGCGTCGCCCGGTCCACGTCCTCGCCCGGGTGGACGAAGCGGTACTTCGCCTCGGGCCCGCGCAGCTCGATCCCGAACTCCTCCGGCCTCTCGAAGTAGGGGCTGTAGCGGTCGACGCGAACCTTGCTCACCGTGGACGGCGGGTCCAGGTGCGACAGGAAGGGGATCAGCCGAAGCTGTTCCTCCAGCATCTCCGCCTGCTCCCCGGGCATCGCCGAGAGCAGGTTCCAGCCGACCTCGATACCCAGCTCGCGGCAGAGCACCAGGAAACGCAGATTGTGGAAGGCGGTGGCACCCTTGCGGAGCAGCTTCAGCGACCCGGTGCTGAGGCTCTCGATGCCCGGCTGCACGGTCATCACCCCGGCCGCCCGGAGCTGCCCGAGCGCCCTGGGTCCCAGGTTCGCCTTGACCTCGAAGAAGGTGGTCACGTCCACCTCGGCCTCGGCCAGCTCGACCAGTCCGTTGTCGTCCTTGGCGAGGATGGTGTCCACCGCATATGTGTCGAGTACCCCCTGCCGCTCGGTCAGCTCGCGCAGGGTGTGCACCAGCTGCCGGCCCGGCTTGCTGCGGTACGGCATGCCGCTGCCGTTCTCGCCACAGAACGTGCAGTGCATCTTCTCGCCCCACCAACAGCCGCGCGACATCTGGAACGGCAGCGCCACGTGGGGACGGATCAGCTCGCTGCAGGGAAGCTCCGCCAGCCGGCGGAAGTAGTCGTCGTAGCGGGGCACCGGCACGGCGTCGACCGACTGCACCACCGGCGTGCTGACCACCAGCCGGGTACCGGCGCGGGTCACCACCCCCGGTGCCGAGATCGGCACGGTCGGGTCCTTGGCCGCGCACAGCGCGGCGACCGCGGCCTCCCCCTCACCCTGCACGACCAGGTCCACGAACGGGTAGGCGCGCATGACCGCCTCACCCATCGGCCGGTCGCAGTTGGCACCGCCGAGGAAGACCAGCCGGTCGGGGGCCCGGTCCTTGATGGCCCGGCCGACCGCCAGGGCGGGCACCAGTTGGCTGAACGAGGTGGTGAATCCGAACCCCTGGGCGCCGGTGTCCAGGAGCCGGTCGGCGGTGTCGGCGACGAACCGGGGCGCGCTGGCGCGCATCGCCAGCACGAGGTCCACCAACTCGGCGGAAACACCGCGGGCGCGTAGGAACCCGGCGTACTCGGCACGGGCGGCCTCCTCGTCCTCGTCGCGCGCCGCGGGCAGGCCGCGCCCGAAGATCCAGTCACCCACGCCGAGGCCGTAGAGTTCCTCGCCGATGGTGTCGTAGACGGCGGCGAACCGTGCCGGCTCGCAGTCCAGCTCCTTGACGGCGAACTCGAACCAGTCCAGGTAGATGTACTCGGCGGTCACGGGACCACCCCCGGACTTGGCGGCCAACGCGATCAGCGAGGCGACCTGGATGGACGGCCGGTAGAGGCTGTTCCACGGGGGCGCGACGAGGACGAGTCTCATGGCCGCGCGCCTCCCTGCCCGGCCATCGCCGCACCGAGCCGACCGGTCGGCAGCACCGGGTAACCCGCACGTGCCTTGTCCAGCAGTTCGAGCCCCGGGGCCACCACGTCGACCACGGTGATGGACCCGGGTCGGGTGAGCACCCGGTGGTAGGCGTGCACCCCGACCGCGGCCAGCTGATCGACCAGATGGCGGAGCAGCTGCTCGGGCGTGGCCTCGACGGGCAACCCGTCCTCGGGACGGAAGGGCACGGTGCGTCGGGGCAACGTGCGGACGTCGAAGCGGGCGGCGGCCAGGTGCCGGGGATAGCGGGCCAGTGCGGAGGTGATCTGCCCCGCCTCGGTGTCGGCGTTCACCGGCCCGTGCTGGAACATGGTGCGTACCTGGAGATACTCCAGCAACGCGCGTTGGAGGGCGTAGGCGCGCACCGGCGAGGCGCCGCTGCCGATGAGACGGATCACCTCGTCGGCGCTGCCGTCGCAGACCACGTAGGCGGGCACCCCGGTGTCGCAGGCGATCGACACGATGAGGATCGGCGCGCCGGTCAGCTCCTCCACGTCGTCGGCCAGGGCCCGCAGCTCCGTCGTGAGCGTCGCCGGATCGACCACCACCAGGCCGGGCTCACCCATGCCGAAGTAGCTGCGGGCGAGTTGACAGGACCACGCGTCCCGCTCGATGACCTCGTTGATCGCATGGACCAACGCCTCGTGGAGAGTGGTGCCGGCGGCGTAGCCGGCGCTCGAGGTGTAGTGCCACAGCGGACGGAAGGCCCCGTCGTCCTGCGGATGCGGCCAGTTCTGGTAGCCCCCGTCGCGGAGGAACACCGGCTGGCGGTGGGAGCTGCCGCCGTCCTGCCCGAGGGCGGTGGCGACCGGAACGTAGTCGCGGGTGAAGACCGAGGCGTCCGGCATGATCCCAGCCAGCCGCCGCAGCAGCGCCGAACGGCGCGCGGTGGGTTGCTCGGCCACCGCCCGGCCGGACATGAAGCCACTCCAGCCGGCGCCCGCGTCGCGCCGCCAGTCCAGGTGGTAGTGCTCGGCGCTCTCGAACAGGGCGCTCGCCAGGCTCCGGTGGCCGAGGCCCTTGCCGGAGCTGCGGGAACAGAGCACGCCGTCGGCGTCGTGCAGGCGTACCTCGTAGGTGGGCGCGGTGTCCGGGCCGTACCTGCGGATGTCGGGTGTGAGCCGCTCGGCGGTCAGCCAGTCACGCACGGCGGTGAGGGCGGTGCCGATGGGCGTCTCCCGTTCCGGTGGGACGTCATCGCGTTGTGCCCCGCCCTGCAGGACGGCGGTCAAGAGGTCGTTGTCTGCGTACTCGGTCGTCAAGGATCTTCCTCACTTCTCCCATGTCGAAGACGGGAACGCCCGCGCGGACGAGGCCCAGGAGCGGCTGTGGTCGGGAGACGGCGTGCGCGAAGTGCAGCCGGGTGGTCGGTAGTTCGGGCGCGCTGACCTCCAGCTCCCCGGTGTCGGCCCAGACCCGCACACCGGCGGCCGCCAACTCCCGCTCGGGTGCTTCGGGAGCCCGGCCGGGGACGGGGGCCGGGACCGGTTCGAAGTCGAGGGTGGCGCACCGCAGCAGCAGGGGCCAGCGTTCGAAGCGACGCAGGAAGTACCGCTCGGCCGGTACCGCCGTCTCGTTGGCCCGCCACATGGTGTCGGCCTGCGCCAGTTCCAGCAGAGCGCGCTCGGTGGCGGCGGCGACGGTCTGCGCCGCGCCCAGACCCGTCGCGGGCATCCGCCGGCCGGCCCGGGCCACGACCAGCACCACCGGGGTACCACCGACGAAGGAGAGGGGGATCGTCTCCACCTCGGCCCGGTCAGTCGCCGCCGTACCGGAGCGGCCGGCCGGGGCGACGGCGAGTGACCGGTAGAGGAAGGCGCCGTGGTCGAGGAGTTCGGTCAGTTCCAGCACCGCCCCCCGCAGCGCCGCGGCGGGCGTCGGCGCCACCGCCCAGCCGATCGTGCTGGACAGCCGCGCCACCGGCGGGGTGAGGGCCCCCTCGGCCAACTCCGTGCCTGCCACCCACGGCGCGGACCAGAAGAGCGGGACCGCCAGGTCCGATCCACCGTCGAGCGCCCGGTAACGGCGCAGCCGGCATCCCGGTGGGACCGTACGCGCACCGTCGGGGCCGGACCGCGCGTCGGCTGCGGTGGCCCGGCTGGTCGACGGGCGGGCGAGCAGGGCGAAGGGAGTACACGCGAGCATGCGTTCGACGGCTTCGGACAGTGCCTTACGCCGTGCGACGGCCTCGGTGACGGCAGTGCCGTAGCCGTGGGCCACCGCCGTGTCGGCGACGGCCGTACACCGGACGGTGATCGTCTGCTCCGCAGGGAACGCCTGGTACTCGACCCTGCGCAACACGCACGTCACCACCGCTGTCACGGTCATCATCACCCTCCTCCCGGACCCGCTCGCCCGTCGACTGGTCGCGTCCCGCCGGTCAGGTCAGGACGCGTCCGCTGGGCGGCTCACGCCGGCCGACTCACGTGGTCGGCTCGGCCTCGTCCGACCAGGCCCCCCACGTCTCGAGCTCGTGCAGTTCCAGCTCGCTCAGCTCGGCGTTGTTGGGGTCGTCGTTCAGGAAATCTGCGGTCATGCAGTCGAACACGACAACCGGTCCCATGTTTCCTCCCTTCTGGGCGTCGTACGGACGGTGGTCCACCGCCACCACGTCAGCGACGCGTGGCGGGGCTGGAGAGGGTGAGCGGGACCTGGGTCCGGACTCGCTTCGGCGTGCCCTTGGCCGGCGGCGTGCGGTAGGCCGAGGGTCGCCAGCGCACCGCCAGGGCGATCACCTTGGTGCCCTCGATGAACACCCAGCGCCGCCGCTGCCAGGACTGCAGCAGAGCGAGCGCGGCGTCCCAGCGTGGCCCGTCCCACCCCTGGGCCTGGAGATCCCGGAACCGGGTGCCCCCGATCACCGCACGGAACAGTCGGGCCGCGTCCCCGTTCAGGGTGACCCGCTGCGGTGGCAGGCCGGGCCGCCGGTCGTCGAGCACGACGTTGGCGAAGCCGAGCCGGTAGGTGAAGGACGCCTCCCCGTGACGGCTGCGCCAGAGTCGGATGCGTGCGGCCAACCGGCGGCGCAACTCGACGTTGCGGGGGTCGTCGGTGAACTCACCCTCGAAGTGGTAGGCGATGTTCCACAGGTCCGACTCGGACAGCGCCGGGTAGGCGAAGCGGTAGCCGGGGAACGGTTTGGTCAACGTGAGCCCGTACTCGGCCGGGGATTCCACGTAGGGACTGAAGCGGTCGAAGCGGATCAGGGTGACGTGCGGCGGTACCAGGTGTGACAGGGAGGCGACCAGATCGATCTGGGCCAGAATGGACGCCGGGGCCTCCCCGGGATAACCGGTGAGGATGTTCCAGTCCGCCCGCACCCCGTACTCGGCACAGCCGAGCAGGAACCGGACGTTCAGGAATGCGGTGGCACCCTTGCGCAGTGCCCGCAGCCCCTCGGTGCTCAGGCTCTCGATGCCTGGCTGCACCGAACGCACCCCGGCCCGACGCATCCGGCGGATGTCCGCCCACTCCATGTTGGCCTTCACCTCGAAGAACAGGGAATGGTCCGACCGCAGTTCTTCGACCGCCGGTAGGGCGGTATCCAGATAGCCGAGGTCGAGAATGTTGTCCACCGCGAAGAAGTCGAGCACGCCGTACTGGTCCATCAGGTGTCGGAGTTCGCCGGCCACCGAGTCGGGGTGTTTGCTGCGGTAGCGCATCGTGGCCCCGTTCAGGCCACAGAAGGTGCAGTGTGTCTTGGCACCCCACCAGCAGCCGCGTGAGAATTCCACCGGCAATGAAACATCCGGTTCCAGCCGGTCGAGACCGGCCGTCGACAACTGCTCGAAGAATCCGTCGTAGTTGGGCATGGGAACGGTCAACCGGTCGGCGGGGACCAGTTCGGCGACCTGGGCGGTCCCCTCCCCACGCGCCACCAGGCGGCCCGCGGAGCGCACCGGCTGATCTGCCTCCACCTGGGCGAGCAGGGCGGCGAGCGCCTCCTCGCCCGGCCCGTCGACCACGGCGTCCAGGGCCGGGAAGTTGGCCAGCAGGGCGCGGCCCATCGAGCCCTCGCAGTTGCTGCCGCCCAACACGATCGTCCCGGTGTAGCCCGCCTCGCGGAGTCGTTCGGCCACCGCCAGGGTCGCACCGTTCTGGCTGAACATGCTGGTGAACCCGATGACCTGCGGCTCGGCGGCGAGCAGCCGTTCGGTCGTGGCGGCGACGTGCCGGTCGGCCACCGCACGCAGCGCGTCGATTACCCCGATGCTGGTCTCGTCCACCCGCTTGGAACGCAGCAGGTCGACGTAGGCCGCCCGCTCCTCGGGCGCGGCACCGCGTCGGCTGAAGATCCAGTCGCCGACCGACAGATGGTAGAGCCGCTCGGCGATGAGTTCGTACGCCTGGGCCCAGTCGTCGTCGGACAGCCCGAGAATCTGCGGAGCCATTGAATAGAAGTCGAGGTAGGCGTAATGGGAGTCGACCTGCCAGCCCTCGGCCTCGGCCACCGAACGTAGAATTCCCACCTGAATGGACGGTCGTGTCGCGCTGTTCCACGGCATTGATACAAGTGAGACTCTGCGTGGTTTGATGACCGATCACCACCTCGATCGATGTGTCATTCTGGACTCATGTTCACTACTACGCAGCGCGTCCGTCAAGTCCCTTTCGGTGATCATTCATCCCCAGAACCACGTTCGACGTGCGGAGATTCAGCCGATGAGTTTCAAGTTCGTTGGCGGGATGTTCCATGACCTTTGTCGCCGCCGACGACCACCACATTTCCACCGAAGAGCGCGTCGCGCTGGAGCAGTTGGCCCGGACTCCGGCCGGGACATCCGCGTTCGCGCTACGCGCCCGCATCGTCCTCGCCTGCGCCGCCGGGGACACCACCGCTGAGGTGGCCCAACGACTCGGGGTCTGCCGGGAGACCGTCCGCAAGTGGCGCAACCGGTTCGCCGTCCACCGGCTCGCCGGCCTCGCCGACGAGCCACGCCGGGGTGCCCCGCGCACGATCGGCGCCGACCTCGTACACCGGGTGGTGGTCGCCACCCTCGACCTGCCGCCGCCCACCGGCGACCGCTGGACCACCCGCGCACTGGCGGCCGCCACGGGTGTCTCGCAGACCACGGTCTCGCGCATCTGGCGCGAGTACGGCCTGGGGGCGGACCGGGTGCGCGCGTGGCGGCTGGTGACCGATCCGGGGTTCGTGGCCGCCGTACGGGGCGTGGTCGGCGTACACCTGGCGGGTCGGGACAGCACCCTCGTGCTCTCCGTGGATCATCCCGACGCCACGGGCGTCGCCGCCCCGGCCGCAGCGACGGCCCCGCCGACGCTGCACAGCGTCGCCGGGCCGGGCCCGGCGGGCGGTGCGTCGGGCCCGACCCGGCGGCTGATCCCGTTCCTGGCCGAGGTGGAGGCGGCGGTGCCGGACGGGACGCTGCACGTGCTCCGCGCCGACTGCCCCGGGGCGGAGGCGCGGGCGGTGGCCCGCTGGCTGGCCCGACGCCGACGCTTCCGTCACCAGGTCATCCCCCCGTGCGCCCCGTGGCCGGTCCTGGCCGACCGGTGGCTGACCGCACCGGGTGTCCGCGACCATCCCGGCACCGCGGAACTCAGGCTCCTGGTCCGCCGGTGTGTCGGAGGGCCCCACCAGGCCGGTCGGATATGGCGAACGGATCCACACAGGACGGAGGGCGGTGACGGAAAGTCAGCGCCGCCTTGCCTGCCGTAGCCGGCATCGATAGCATCGACCTGCGGCCGGAGATCCACACCGGGTGCGCCGCCACTGCCGGCCCCCCGCCGCACCGTCCACCCGTGCCATGGGACCCGCGTCCACCCGACTGGGGCTGTGGAATGAAGGTATCGCTGACCGGAGCGGCGGAGACGACGCTCGCCACCCTCTGCGCGCGGGCCGTCGACGCCCGCTCACCGCACCCGATGCTCGGTGACCACACCGCCGCCGGGATCCTCGACAGGCTGGACTACGACTTCGCGAAGTTGCAGATCCAACCGGCGACCGCTGTCGGTGTCGCCCTCCGCACGCGGTTCTTCGACCGCTGGACCCGGCGGTTCCTCGACGCCCACCCCGAGGCCACCGTGCTGCATCTGGGCTGTGGCCTCGACGGGCGGGCGCAACGGCTCGCCCCCGGTCCCGGGGTGCGGTGGTTCGACATCGACCAACCCGAGGTCATCGCCCTGCGGGACGAGCTCTATCCCGCGCGTCCGGGCTGCCGAACCCTCGGCGCCTCGGTGGTCGAGGAGAGCTGGCTGACGGAGATCCCGACCGACCGGCCGGTGCTGGTGCTCGGTGAAGGGCTGGCCATGTACCTCGGCGCCGAGGACGGCCCGCGGATGCTGCGCACCATCGTGGCCCGGTTCCCACTCGGCGGCGAGATCGCCTTCGACTCGTACTCCCGGGCCACCGTGCGCCTGAGCGGGCCGTTACCGGTGATGCGACAGACCGGCGCGCAGATGCGCTGGGGCATCGACGACCCGCGCGAGGTGCCGCAGGACGTCCCGGGCCTGCGGTTGGTCGAGTCGGTCAGGGCGTACGACACCGCCGACCCGGACGACCACCGACGGCTGCCTCTGGGCCTGCGGCTGCGACTGCTGCTCGACACCAAGGTGCTGGCGGTTCTCTATGACAGCTTCCTGCATGTCGTCGTCAACGCCTCCTCAGGCATCACCAGCGTCGCCGGCCTGAAGGGCAAGCGCGTTTCCGTCGGTTCGGCTGGCTCGTCCACCGAATCCATCGCCGACCGGGTGCTGGCGGCCGCCGGCC
>NZ_JBMDWU010000359.1:0-16435 GCF_048594385.1 Micromonospora sp.
CCGGGGGCTGGACGGCCGGGCGACCAGACCCCGCCGCTGCTTGGTGGTTATCTGGTTGGTGCGCCGGGTGGGCTATAAGACCAGCCGGGCGGCCAGCTCGCCCATCCGCAGCCGCTGGCCCGGTGCCTCGGAGAGCAGGACCAGCACGTGGTAGTCGGCGAAGCTCAGCTCACCGTCGGCGCGCAGATCGTCCTCCAGCTGGGTGAACAGCCGCTGGCTGGCCTCGATGTAGGCACGCCAGCAGGCCATCCGCTCGCTGTCTAGGCTCTCCGTCATGCCCCGAACAGTAGCACTCTTTCAAATTTCAACAAGCTCTCCGGTATCCGTGTGAGCAGCGGAACAACCGTCCTTGACGGGAGGAACTTCGGGATTTGAAAGGAAATGGTGGCCGGTGAGCTGCCAGACTGCCCCGGTGGAACCTGTGCAGATCACCGCACCCGGCCTGGTGCTGCGCCCCTGGCGGGCGGCGGACGCGCCGGCCGTGCTGGCCGCCCTGGTCGACCCCGACATCGTCCGGTGGAACGGGCAGGGGGTGACCGACCTGGCGCAGGCCGCCGCGTGGATCACCCGGCGGGCCGACCGGAGCGACGGCAGCCACGTCTCCGTCGCGGTGACCGACGCCACCGACGGGACACTGCTCGGCGCGGTCTCCGTGCACCAGATCCGGCACGGCAACGCCGCCGTCGGCTACTGGACCGCGGGGCCCGCGCGGGGACGCGGGGTCGCCGCCGGCGCGCTACGGGCGCTCACCGGCTGGGCCTTCACCCACCTCGACCTGCACCGGATCGAGCTGTGCCACGCGGTCGACAACCCCGCCTCCTGCCGGGTCGCCACCCGCGCCGGCTACCGCTGGGAGGGGACGCTGCGCGAGTCGTACCGCTACGGCGACGGCCACCGTCACGACGAACACCTGCACGCCCGCCTCGCCACCGACGACTGACCCGCTCCGCTCCCGCCCGCCGCTCCCACCCCGGCCCCGCCCGGCGCCTCGTCCCGGGTGATCAAGAGCTTTGCGCCATCCTCCAGCCCGATTCCCGCCCCAAACCTCTTGATCACCACCCCTCGGCGCGGTCTCCCGGCGGAGCGCTCGGTGATCAAGAGCTTTGCGTCACCGCTGAGCCCGATTGCCGCCCCAAACCTCTTGATCACCGCCCCCTTCGGTGTCGTTCCCCCGGTGGAGTGTCCAGTGATCAAGAGGATTGCGTCACTGGTCAGCCCGATTCCTGACGCGAACCTCTTGATCACCGGGGAGGCGGCTGGGGCGCTGGAGCGCTGGGGAGGGGGTTCGGGGGAGGGGGAAGCGGGTTGGGGCGGTGGGAGAGGGGTGGGTCGGGTTCGGGGCTGGTTAGGGTCGACGGGTGGACGACCTCGACGTGCTCGACTGGCGGGAACGCACCGCCGCGCTCTACCTGTCCGACACCGACCTGGCCGGCTTCCGGGCCGCCCGGGACGAGTTGTTCCGCAGTCACCCGGCCAGCCCGCTGCCGGCCGCCGACCGGGCCGGTTTCCCCGGGCTCGGCTGGTTCCCACCGGACCCGGCGGCGGTGGTCGAGGCCCCGCTGCGACCCGCCCACGGCACCGAGACCATCGACACCGGGGGCCCCGACGGGGTGGTCCGCTACCGGCGGCTGGCGGTCGCCGAGACCCCGTGGGGGCCGCTGACCCTGTGGTGGATCGAGGCGTACGGCGGAGGGCTGTTCGTGCCGGTCCGCGACGGCACCAGCGGCCGGGAGACGTACGGCGGTGGCCGGTACCTCACCGACACGGTCAAGGGGACCTTCGGGCGGGGACTCACCGTGCTCCCCGGCCACCGGGTGCGCCTCGACGCCAACTACCTCTACAACCCCAGTTGCGCGTACGACGACACCTGGGCCTGCCCGCTGGCACCCCCGGAGAACCGGCTCGCCACGCCGATCAGGGCGGGCGAACTGGCGTACCACCGCTGAGACCGGCCGGACGACGCACGCCGCCCCGACGCACGTGGGGTGCGTCGGGGCGGTGGGTACGCCGGGTGGGTCAGCGGGCGGTGGCCCCGGTCGGGGTCAGGTGCATCCGGCCGAGCATCTGCCGCGCCTGGTCGGCCAGGGCGGCGTCGACGGTCACCGCGTACTGGCCGGCGCGTAGCGAACTGGCCGAGGTGAAGTCGCGCTGGCCGCCGGACATGGCGTGCGTCACCGCGCCGAACACTGCACCCCAGATCGCGCCGATCACCAGTCCGACCAGGATCACCGCGAGCCAGTTGCCGACCGTGAAGATGCCGAACAACAGGCCGATGAACAGACCGAACCACGCGCCGGTGCCGGCGCCCAGCAGGGCGGCGCGTCCCGTGGTGAGCCGGCCGAGCACCGTCTCCACCAGGGTGAGGTTGGTACCGACGATCGCGGTGTGCTCCACCGGGAACCGGTTGTCGGCCAGGTAGTCCACCACGCGCTGCGCGGACGGGTAGTCCGGGTACGCGCCGATCGTCACCGTGGGCGGACCGGCCTGCGGGCCGTGCCCGTCCCCCGGTGGGGTCGCCGGCCGGCCGGCCGGACCGGACGGGAGGTTGTCGCCGCCCGGCATCCCGGGGCGCCAGGTGGCGGTCGGGTTCGCTGCTCTGGTCATGGCCTCCTCCTTCGTCAACGACCGGCGTTCCCGCCGACCCGCCGGGATAACGCCGGGCCGCCCGGCAATCCGGGCCGCGGGGACAACCCCGCCGGGCGAGGCATGCGGTACGAGGAGCCCGGGTAACCCGCCCCGTGGACAGCGGACGGATCAGCGAGCACGGGTTCCTCGCCGACGGGCGCAGCGCCGCGCTGGTGGACCGGCACGGCTCGGTCAACTGGTGGTGCCCGGCCCGGTTCGACAGCCCGTCGGGGTTCGGGCGGCTCCTCGACGACCGGGCCGGGCACTGGTCGATCGCCCCGGAGGGCGACGACGTCCGGGTGTCCCGCTCCTATCTGGACGACTCGCTGGTGTTGCGTACCGTCTTCCACACCGGCACCGGCTCGGTGGCGGTCACCGACGCGCTGGCCCTGGAACCCGGCGCACGCGGGCACGACATCGGCCTGCGTTCGCCCCGGGTGCTCGCCCGGCTGGTCGAGGGGCTCTCCGGCGAGGTGCCGGTACGTGTCGAGTTCGCTCCCCGGTTCGAGTACGGCCGGGTCACCGCGTACCTGACCCACGCCGACGGGGTGATCGACGCGCGGGCCGGCGCGTGCCGGCTCAGCCTGCGCTCCGACGTGCCGTTGGCCTGCCGGCACGGCGACGCCGTCGGCCGGGCGACCGTCCGGGCCGGGGACACCCTGCGGCTCACCCTCGGGTACGCCCCGACCTACGACGGCGGCGAACCGGCGCTGCCCGCCGCCGACCGGGTGGTGGCCGACGCGGTGGCCGGCTGGCGTTCCTGGGCCGACCTGCACGACTACCGGGGCCTGTACCGCGACCAGGTACGACTCAGCGCGATGGTGGTGCAGGGCATGACCTACCAGCCCAGTGGCGCGATCGTCGCGGCGGCCACCACCTCGCTGCCGGAACAGGTGGGCGGCGACCGCAACTACGACTACCGCTACGTCTGGGTCCGCGACTTCAGCCTCACCCTCCAGGCGCTGTGGCGGTCGGCCTGCCCCGACGAGGCCGACCGGCAGTTCTCCTGGGTGGCGCGGGCGATGGGCCGCATCGACGACGGCCGGGTGCCGATCATGTACGGCGTCGAGGGCGAGCGGGACCTCACCGAACACTCCCTCGACCACCTGCGCGGCTACGCCGACAGCCGCCCGGTGCTGGTCGGCAACGACGCCTGGACCCAGCGGCAGAACGACGTGCTCGGCGAGATCCTCGACGCCGCCTGGTTGATGCGGCACTACCTGGACCCGATGTCGCCCGACGTACGGCACCTGCTGCGCGCCCTGGCCGACCAGGCGGTCCGGGCCTGGCACCTGCCGGACTCCGGCATGTGGGAGTCCCGCGACGCCGAACGGCACTACCTGTCGTCGAAGGTGCAGTGCTGGACGGCACTGGACCGGGCGGTCCGCTTCGGTCACCGGCTCGGTGACCCGGCCGACGTCGGGCGGTGGACGCGGGCCCGTGACGAGGTCCGCGCGGCGGTGCTGCGGCGGGGGTGGAACGACCGGCTGGGCGCGTACACCGGGGCCTTCGACTCCGACCGGTTGGACGCCTCGGTGCTGCTCATGCCGCTGGTCGGCTTCCTGCCCGCCGCCGAGGCGAGGATGCGCTCCACCATCGACGTGGTGGAGCGGCGGCTGTCCCGCGACGGGCTGCTGCGCCGCTGGGACGGTGACCCGGCGGGCTTCGTGATCTGCTCGTTCTGGCTGGCGAGCTGCCTGGCCCTGGCCGGCGAGCAGGAGCGGGCCACCCGGCTGTTCGAGCAGCTCGCCGGCCGGGTCAACGACCTCGGCCTCTACGCCGAGCAGATCGACCAGGTCACCGGCGAACAGGTGGGCAACTTCCCGCAGGCCTTCTCGCACATCGGCCTGATCAACGCGGCCGGGTTGCTCACCGACATCGCCGAACGACGCCGCGACCTCGCCACGGAGCGGCCGCATTTCGTGACGACCGGCACCGACGTCGTGGCGACGTCGACGTGAGCCGTGCCGATCGGCACGGGACCTATGGAGGGGACACGCTGATGAGCGGACGACTGACCGGCCGCACCGCCCTGATCACCGGCTCGGACTCGGGTATCGGGCAGGCCACCGCGATCGAGTTCGGCCGGGAGGGTGCCGACGTGGTGGTGCACTACCTGCACGACCACGCCGGCGCGAACCACACCCGGGCCGAGATCGAGAAGGCCGGCCGACGGGCGGTGGTGGTGCAGGGCGACATCAGCGTCGAGCACCAGGTCGAGGCGATGTTCGACGAGGCGTTGGCGGAGTTCGGCACGGTGGACGTGCTGATGAACGACGCCGGGGTGGACGCCTCCGGCATCGGCGTTGCCGACCTGGACACCGAGACCTGGGACCGGTGCATCCGTACCAACCTGTACGGAATGTTCTTCTGCTGCCGACGCTTCGTCCGGCACCGCCGGGAGCAGGGCGGCGGCGGGAAGATCATCAACATCACCTCGATCCACCAGGAGGTCGCCCGGGCCGGCGGGGCGGACTACGACGCCAGCAAGGGCGGCATGCTCGAACTGGCCAAGAGCCTCGCCCTGGAGGTCGCCCCGATGCGGATGAACGTCAACAACATCGGACCCGGGATGGTGCTCACCCCGTTCAACCAGGAGGCCATCGACGACCCGAAGTACCTGGAAGAGCAGGTGCAGAGCATCCCGTGGAAGCGGGCCGCCGAGCCGGCCGAGATCGCCAAACTGGCCGTCTTCCTGGCCAGCGACGACGCCGACTACGTGACCGGGTCGACGTACTTCATGGATGGCGGCCTGATGCAGAATCAGGGTCAGGGCGCCTGAGCCGGCCGGCCGCGCCCGGCCCCCGCCCGGAAGGCCCGCCTGATGCGGCTGCTCATGATCGCCGACACCCACCGGCCCCGGCGCGCCCGGGAGCTGCCGGACGAGGTCTGGGCGGCGGTGGACGCCGCCGACGTGGTGCTGCACGCCGGGGACTGGGTCGAGGTGGAGCTGCTCGACCGGCTGGCCGACCGGGCCCGCCGGCTGGTCGGCGTGTACGGCAACAACGACGGCCCCGACCTGCGGGCCCGGCTGCCCGAGGTGGCCGAGGTGGAGCTGGCGGGCCTGCGGGTGGCGGTGGTGCACGAGACCGGGCCGAAGACCGGCCGGGAACAGCGCTGCGCGGCCCGGTTTCCCGACCGCGACCTGCTCGTCTTCGGCCACTCGCACATCCCGTGGGACAGCGTCGCGCCGGGCGGCCTGCGGCTGCTCAACCCGGGCTCACCCACCGACCGGCGGGCCCAGCCGTACGCCACCTACCTGCCCGCCGAGGTGGCGGCGGGACAGCTCGACCGGGTCGCGCTGCACCGCCTGCCACCCCGCTGAGGTCACCGGCCCCGGCCGGTCTCCTCCTGCAACTCGTCGATCCGCCGGGACGCCTCCGCCTTGGTCAGGTCGTCCGGCACCTCCTCGCCGGCCTCCCGGGCGAGGGTGTGCAGGTACGACTCCTGGGCGGCGGTCGGCGGTTCGTCCCCGGTCACCCACTCCTCCGGGTCCTTGATCGCCCCACGTGGGTCGGGCTGCTGGTCGTTGTCGGTCATCACGTCACCTCTCCTCGAACAGCCGTGCCAATACCCCGCCGGTCGCCCGCTCATGCCGGTCGCGGTGCCTACGATCAACAGGTGGACACGGATGTGATCGTGGTGGGTGCCGGCATCGCCGGGGTGGCGTGCGCCGGGGAGTTGGCGCGGGCGGGCGTACCGGTGCAGGTCCGGGAACGCGGTCGGGTGCCCGGTGGTCGGATGGCCAGCCGACGCTTCGACGGCCGCCCCGCCGACCTGGGCGCGGCGTACCTGACCGCCGACGACCCGGACTTCGCCGAGGTCGTCCGGCGCTGGCAGGCCGCCGGGCTGGTGCGGGAGTGGACCGACACCTTCGTCGCGTACGGCCCGGACGGCCGGCGGGAGGTGCCCGGTCCGGTCCGCTGGGCCGCCCCGCGGGGCCTGCGCTCCCTGGTCGAGGAGCTGGCCCGGGAGTTGCCGGTGACCGTGGACCGGTTCGTGTCGGGCGTCGCACCGGGTCCGGTGGTGGACGGGGAGTCCGCCGCCGCCGTGGCGCTGTGCACCCCGGGGCCGCAGGCCGCCCTGCTGCTCGACCCGGCGCTGGCCGGGGTCACCCGGGCCGCCGGCCGGCAGCGGTGGTCGCCGGTGCTCGCGGCGGTGCTGCGCTTCCCCGGCCGGCGATGGGCCGACTTCCGGGGCGCGTTCGTCAACGACCACCCGGTGCTCGCCCTGGTCTGCGACGACGGCGACCGGCGGGGCGACGCCGCCCCGGTGCTGGTCGCCCACACCACGCCGGAGTTCGCCGCCGGGCACCTGGCCCAGCCCGGCGCGGCGGGCCCGGCGGTCGAGGAGGCCGTGCGGGACCTGCTCGGGTTGCCGGACCCGGCCGAACTGACCCACGTGCACCGGTGGACGTACGCCCGGCCGGTCGAGCCGGACCCCGACGGCGGGTTCTTCCTCGACGACGACCTGGTGGGGCTGGCCGGGGACGCCTTCGGCAGGCCCCGGGTGCAGAGCGCCTGGCGCTCCGGCCGGGACCTGGGCCGGGAACTCGCCCGCCGGCTCACCTGACCGTCACGGTGCCCGGTCAGCCCCGGGCACCGTCCAGGGCCGGTTCGTTCTGCCGGCCCCGCTCCGACGGGTCGGAGGTGCGTTCACCGGCCCGGTCCAGCAACTGCATCACCGGGGTCGCGGCGATCCCGTGCACCACCTCCGACACGACCACCACCAGGCCGACCGTCGCCCAGATCAGGTCCGCCTGGGCGAAGTCCGCCTTGGTGGTGGCGTACGCCAGGTAGTAGAACGAGCCGACGCCCCGGATGCCGAACGACGAGATCACCCAGTGCTCCGCCGGTCGACCCGGTGCGCCGCGCAGCGACAGCCAACCGAACAGCGGCCGGATGACGAACACCAGCGCCAGCCCGACCGTCGCCGCCTGCCAGGTGAGCGGGGCGAGCAGGCCGGTGATCACCGCGCCCCCGAACAACAGCAGCAGCAGGACGGTCAGCAACCGTTCGGTCTGCTCGGCGAAGTCGTGCAGCACGGCGTGGAACTCGTGGGTCCGCTCGGCCGCCCGGATCGCCCGCGCGGCGACGAACACGGCCAGGAAGCCGTACCCGCCGATCACCTCCACCAGCCCGTACGCCAGGAACGTGGCGGCCAGCGCGAGGAAGCCCTCGGCGTGCCGGGCCAGGCGTAGCTCGCTCGGGGCGCGGAAGAACAGCTTGCCGAGCAGCCAGCCGATCAGCAGGCCCCCGCCGATGCCGACGGCCAGCTTGTAGAGCACGTCGACGGTGAACCACTCGGCGAACCAGCCCGACGGGGCAAGCCCGGCGGTGGCGATCGCGATGGCCGCGTAGACGAACGGGAAGGCCAGGCCGTCGTTGAGGCCGGCCTCGGAGGTCAGCGCGAAGCGCACCTCGTCCTCGGAGTCCTCCGCGTCGGTGGGTTCGCCGACCTGCACGTCGGAGGCGAGCACCGGGTCGGTGGGGGCGAGGGCCGCGCCGAGCAGCAGCGCGGCGGCCGGTACCAGGCCCGCCCACCACCAGCCGAGCAGTGCCACCGCCGCGATGCACAGCGGCATCGCGATCGCCAGCAGCCGCCAGGTGGACGACCACTTCCGCCAGCTCAACGGTCTGTCGATCTTGAGGCCGGCGCCCATCAACGCCACGATCACACCGATCTCGGTCAGGTGGGTGGCGACCTGCGGATACCGCAGCGGGTCGGGCGCGGGCAGCCCGATCGGCAGGGCGAAGACCAGCATCCCGAGGCCGAGAAACGCTATCGGCATCGACAGCGGACGACGCTCCAGCAGGCGGGGGAGCACCCCGGCCAGCAGGGCACCCACGCCCACCAGCGCGAACTCGACATCGACCAGTTCCACCCCGACCGCCTCTCACCCCCGGCCACGAGCGTGGGCGGGGGTGGGACTGTGCCCCGTGACCGGCCGGGCTAAGCCTGGGTGTCCGGCTTGTCTCCGCATGGTCGTTGCCGCGCGCCGCCCTCGGGGTGGGCTGAGAGATGACTGCGCCGTTCCTGTCCCCGGCGCAGATCCCCAACCGGCTGATCATCACCGCCCGAGCGATCCCCCACGACCACCATCCCGGCCTCGACGGACGCTGCCGAATATGCCAGGCCGCAGACTGCCCGGTGTCGACGGCTGCCCGCAACGTCCTTTCGCACCGCAGAAGAAGCGCAGCAGCGGAGCAGGCCGACCGAACCCGCTCCGGACGAGCCCCGGCAAGCCAGATGGCTTCTGACACAACCCGCTCCGGTGGGCGTGCCGCCAGTTGACGCTGAAGGGGCCGTCGGCTCGACACCAGCATTGCTCTCACCAGCCTCGACGCCAGTTTCCGAAACGGAGACAGAGCGGCTTTTCTGCTGCCGGGGCAACTCGGTGCGCTGGTCGCTGAATTCCGTTCGAGCCCTGCCGGTGGCGACCGAAAGGTCTCCGCCGGGCTGGTCCAAGCTCTGCTGTCTTGAAGCCGACAGTTTGATACCGGCACTGGCTCCTGTGGCGAAGTGGGCCGTCAGAAATAGACGCAGGTGTAGGGCAGGTGTAGCGATTGGACGGTCATGCCGACCTGATGGGCGACCCAGGATGCCGACGGTTCCCGCTACGGTGATCGCCCGACGGTGACAATGGAGAGCAGGTGGGAGTTCCAGCATGGAGGCATCCGAAAGTGAGCTTTCTCCGCCGATCGATTATGTGCCCGGGGTACGTGGCCACGGAGTGTTGGCCGCCGGTCCGGACACCGACGGCAGCGAAGCACTAGCGGTCTGGTGCCTCAGCCCGACCGGTCGCGCCGGTGGCGCGTGGGTGGTCCGTCTTGACGAGATCGAGCGCCATCCCGAGCATTTGCTCGGGATCATGTCGATGCTCCAGAACCGTTGTCTGGTCGACTGGGACAGGGAAGGTCCCAGTACTGTCCTTGACAAGATCGCTGAGGTGCTTTCGGGCGATCGGTTCACCGCCCTGCGGAACGGCATTCTCACCATTCCCGAGCTTCTGGCCGAAGTCGACGAACACAGATCCAGGTACGCCGCAGCGGTCGAGCAGCACAGGGTGCACACCAAGTCGAAGCTCGCGCCGCTTGCATGGCCCTCCGAGATGCCGTCTCAGCAGGGACTCGTCGGGTGGGCTGGCCGCACCGGCGCTACGGCGGCATCACCCGTTGTGGCGACCGCATTGGGGGTCACTGCCGCCGTCGCCAGCACCGCCCAACTGTGGCAAGACACCGAACAGGCGCGGTATCGCCGGACCTATTTGCGCCCGTTGGGTGGCCCGCAGCCGCTGCCGCCGCAATGGCTGGCGCGACTACGCGAGGCAGCCGGAAGTCCGTCCACGGTCTCAGCATAGGGAGCGATGTGTACGCAGTCATCGATCTGGAAACAACCGGTCTTCGTACCAGCTGGCACGACAGAATCGTCGAGGTGGCTGTCGTCCATGTCGATGCGAGTGGCCGCCTCACCGACGAGTGGTGCAGTCTGGTCAACCCGGATCGGGACCTCGGACCACAGGCCATCCACGGCATCTCCGCAGCCGAGGCGCGGCGCGCGCCCCTTTTCGACGAGGTGGCCGGGCACCTCGCCGGCATGCTGCGCGGTCGGGTGCTCTCCGCTCACAACCTCAAGTTCGACGCCCAGTTCCTACACGCTGAGTATCAGCGCGTGGGCATCCAGACACCGATCCCAGATACTGCTGGCCTCTGCACGATGCAGCTGGCCCCACACTTTCTGCCCTCAGCCGGTCGCAGCCTGCACGACTGCTGCCGTGCGGCAGGGCTGCCGCCACATCAGGCGCACTCAGCACTACACGATGCCCGCGCTGCCGCTCGTCTCCTGGCCTACTACCTTGCGGCGGCCGGCAACCCGCCCCCGTGGGCAGATGCCGCAGCGGTGGCGGCCCGAGTGACCTGGCCTGCCATCGACGTTCGCCCGGTGGCGGCCGTGCACCGCCGTGCCGCAGGCCAGCGCGAGCAGCATTTCCTTGCGCGGCTGGTAGACCGGCTGCCACGCCTGCGTGAGCCACAGGGTGACGCCTACCTGGACCTGCTCGACCACGCACTCCTCGATCGGCACATCTCTGCCACGGAGGCTGAGGCGCTCGTCGCCATGGCGGAGAATCTCGGGCTTGCTCGCGTGGATGTCGAGCACCTGCACCGAACCTACCTGGCGAGCCTGGCGGGTATTGCGCTTGAGGACGGCATCCTGACCACTGACGAGCGTGACGACCTAGATCAGGTGGCGGTGCTCCTCGGCTTGCGCCGGGTTGACGTCGATAAGGCGCTGGCTGCACCACCCACCACCGTTCCCGGTCAGCGTCGCCCTGACGCCTGGCAGCTTCAGCGAGGGGACCTGGTGGTTTTCACTGGTGCGATGGAACCGCCGCGCTGGGAATGGGAGGAGGAAGCGCGCGCAGCAGGGCTGAGTGTGGGAAGCAACGTCACGAAGAAGACGCGCCTGCTCGTTGCCGCAGATCCGGACACTATGTCCGGGAAGGCCAAGAAGGCCCGCCAGTACGGCATCCCGATCGTGCACCCCACCGCTTATCACAAGCTGATCAACGGACTCGCTGCCGCCGTCTAGCGCCTCGGCGGCTGGTGCCTGTCGTCAGGAACGCGGTCAGCCGAGTTCGCTGCGACGGGCACCGGTCGCGCGTGAGCCCGGGGACTCCCGGTCAGCCGGTGGGCAGGAGGATCTCGAACCAGACCGTCGAGCCGCGGACCGTCGGGTCGGTGCCCCAGGCGTCGGAGAGCTGTTCGATCAGCCCGAGGCCCCGGCCCCGGCTGCTCAGCGTGTCGGTCTGGGCGCGGGTCACCGTGCCCCGGGTGCCGGAGTCGGCCACCGACACCAGCAGCCGTTCCGGGCTCAGGTCGATCTCCACCCGGGCGGCGGTGCCGGCGTGCAGCAACGCGTTGGTGGTCAGCTCGCTGGTGCACAGCACGGCCGCGCCGATCACCGCCTCGGGCACCTGCCACTCGGCGAGCTGTGCCGTCATCCAGTGGCGTACCCGGCTGGGAGCGGTCGGTTCGGCGGGCATCTCCATCCCGGCCGACCGGCTCGGCTTGAGCGCGTGCTCGACCGCGAGCACCGCCACGTCGTCCTCGGTGGCTCCGGGGACCGCGCCGGTGGCGACCGCGCACAGCGCCCGGGGGTCACCGCTGGCCGCCCCGGCCACCGCCGACGCCAACCCGGCCAGGCCGGCGGTGAGGCTCTGCCGCCGCCGCTCGACCACCCCGTCGCTGTAGAGCAGCAGGGTGTCGCCGGGGGCGAAGGGCACGGTCGCGGTGGGCGGCCGGCACCCCAACCCCAGGGGCGCGCCGGTCGGCAGCTCGACGAAGTCGGCGGTGGCGACGCCGTCCGGCCCGGTCCGCCGGATCAGCGGCGGGGGATGCCCGGCACTGGCCAGGGTGATCTCGCCCCGGTCGGCGTCGACCACCCCGAAGGCCACCGTCACGAACAGCTCGTGGGTGCCGGTCTCGGTGCCCAGGCTCGCCACCAGCCGGTCCAGCCCGGCCAGGACGGCGTCCGGGCGGGGATCGGTCAGCGCCAGCGCCCGCAGCGCGGCGCGTACCTGCCCCATCCGGGCCGCCGCCTGCACGTCGTGCCCGGCGACGTCGCCCAGCACCACCCCCAGGTCACCGGAGGGCAGCAGGAACGCGTCGTAGAAGTCGCCCCCGGCGGCGTTGCCGTCGACCCCGGGGTCGTAGCGGGCGGCGATGCGCAGCCGGGGCAGCGCCGGCAGCTGCTCCGGGAGCATGCTGCGTTGCAGCAGCTGGGCGGTGCCGTGCTGGGTCTCGAACCGGCGGGCGCGCTCGGCAGCCTGACCGACCAGCTCGGCTGAGGCGGCCAGCAGCGCCCGTTCCGCCGCCGTCCAGCCGTGCGGGGCCTGGTAGCCGACGGCGAGGCCGCCGCGGATCACCGACGAGCGCAGCGGCAACGCGGCCAGCGAACGGATCTTCTGGTCGTGCCGGTCGACGGCGGTGTCCCGCAGCGGCTGGCCGTCGCCGGCGAAGAAGGGCACCCCGCTGCGCGCGCCGACCACCACCGGGGCGGTGGTGTCCGGCGGGACGGGCCGCCACAGCGGGGGCAGCCGCTCGTCGGCCTCGTCGAGCAGTTCGCCCCGGATGCGCCGGACCAGCCGCCAGGCGGGGCCGTCGTCGACGGCGAAGGAGACCTGGTCGGCGTCGAAGGAGTGCAGCGCGTAGCGCAGCGTCACCCGGGCCACGTCGTCGAGGGTGAGGGTGCCCGACAGCGCGGCGGCGAAGTCGGACAGGCTCTGCAACTGCTGGGTGAGCTGGCTGGTCTGGGCGGCGACGGTGAGCACGCCGACGATCCGCCCGGTGCTGTCGCGGACCGGGGAGTGGCCCCTGGTGAAGACGGTGTGCTCACCGGTGCCCTGCTGGTGGACGGGGAGCACCGACTCCTTCTGGAGGAAGGACTCGCCGTACCGGTAGGCGCGCTCGATGACCTCGCCGACGTCCGGGCTGTGCCACAGGTCGGCGTAGACCTCGGGGGCGGGCCGGCCCATCGCGTCCGGGTGCCGGTCGCCGATCACCTCCGCGTACGCCTGGTTGTAGAGCAGCACGAAGTCGTCGCCGTAGTGCAGCGCCATCGGTACGGGGCAGGACAGGATCACGTCGACCAGGACGCGGATGGTCACGTCCCAACCCTGTTGCGGGCCCAGCGGAGTGTCGGCCCACGGGTGGGCGGGCACTGCCGCCGCCTCCGGTTCGACCCCGGCCGGCCCCGGTGCGGGGGTTGGTGACGTCGGGACCCGCCCGACCGTGCCTGGCATGCCCGCAGCCTATCCGGAGCCGGCCCGGACGACCCGATCATGCCCGGCGCCTCCACTGACGCCGACCTTCGTGCAGTTCCGGCCACTTTTCTATAGACATGTCGGGAAAATCGGTGCGGATTCTCCGGCGTGCTGCTGCGGCGGACGGGTAACCGGGCGGCGCAGTCCATTGGACAGGAGGGACATCATGCCGGAAACCCTTGCGGTCAGGCAGGTCGACATCGGTAGCGCCTTGACCGACATGTGGCGATCGGTGCTGCTGTTCGTGCCGAGAGCCATCGCGTTCATCGTCATCCTCGTGGTGGGCTGGCTCATCGCCCGCGCGGTACTGAAGATCGTGGACGCGGCGCTGGAACGGGTGGGTTTCGACCGGGCGGTCGAACGGGGCGGGATCAGACGCGCGTTGGAACGCACCAAGTACGACGCCAGTGACATCCTGGCCCGCCTGGCGTACTACGCGGTGCTGCTGTTCACCCTGCAGTTCGCGTTCGGGGTGTGGGGCCCCAACGCGATCAGCGACCTCATCCGGGGGGTGGTGGCCTGGCTGCCACGGGCGTTCATCGCGATCGTCATCGTGGTGGTGGCCGCCGCGATCGCCAACGCCGTGCGGGACCTGGTCTCCGGTGCGCTCGGTGGCCTGTCGTACGGCAAGGTGCTGGCCGACCTGACTGCCGTCTTCATCCTGGCGCTCGGGGTGATCGCCGCGCTGAACCAGGTCGGCATCGCCACCACGGTCACCACGCCGGTCCTGATCGCGGTGCTCGCCACCGTGGCCGGCATCCTGATCGTCGGTGTCGGCGGTGGTCTGGTGAAGCCGATGCAGTCCCGCTGGGACGGCTGGCTGGACCGGGCGGCCGAGGAGTCGCGGGCGGTCCAGGAGCACCGGCGGGCCCGCGCGGCCGGGCAGGGTGACATGAGCCGGCAGATGGCCGACCGGGGCGGCGAGCGGACGCAGGCCATGCCGCGCGTCGACGAGGCCCGCACGATGGCCGGTGGCCGGGGCACCTACCAGTCCGGCTCCGGCGACGAGACCCAGCAGTTCGGCCGTCCGGGCAGCTGAGTCGACAGCACACACGCAGGCAGGGTGTCCGCGCACGGCGCGGGCACCCTGCCTGCGTGCTTCCGGTCAGGCCGGGTCGAGGTGCCGGGGGTCGAGGGTGCGGGCCAGGGCGCAGACCGCGAGCAGGCGGACCAGCACCCAGTCCGGGGCGGTGAAGTCCGCCGCGCCCTCGGGGAACAGGCCGTGCGCGCGGGCGGTGTCGCGTACCCCCTCGGCGTAGCCGGACAGGGCGGTCGGGGTCAGCGGCCGGCGGTCACCGTCGAGGCTGTCCCGGATGGCCGCGGCGTGCTGGTCGACCAGCGCGAGCAGGCCGGGCCGGGCCGCTGCGGCGGCGAGGCCGGGGGCACCGACCGAGGCGCTGAGCAGGGCCAGGTGGGAGCGTGCCGCGCGCACGGCGGTCCGGGTCGCGACCTGGGGGTACGGCACTCGCATGAGGACCGAGGTTAACCACCCGGTAACCCCGGCGGTGTCGGCCAGCCGGCCGGTACGGGTCCCCCCGCCGGTCGACCGGCCCTCGGCCACCGGGACCGATCCGCCCTCGGCGGCCAGACGGCGCACCGCCCACCGGCGGCGTCGGGGCGGACAGCAACGGGACGCGGTGCCGGAATCCGTCCCGGCGTGTCAGGGGGTCAACGACCCGAGCAGCACGGTGCCGCCGCACGGCAGCTGCCCGACGTTGCCGACGGTCAGCACGTACTGCCGTTGGCGGGAGCCGTCGGGGTTGGCCCGCTGCACGTACCGGCTCCGGGTCACCTCCAACTGGCAGGCGTTGCCCCCGGCGGCTCCCGTCGGGGCCAGGCCGGGCAGGTAGACAGCGGTCAGCGGGTTGGCGTTGTTCCAGGTCCAGGTGGCCGAGGCCCCGACGGCGAGCGTCCCGGTCGACCACGACGCCGACGGGTCGGTCTGGGCGAGTTGGAACTGACCGGAGCAGGTGATCGTGCCGATGTTGCGGAGCACGAAGTAGAACTTGCGTACCCCGTCCGGTTCCTGCCGGTACCAGCTGCGGGTGATCTCCAACTGGCAGGCGGCCGTCGCGGTCGCCCCGGTCGGCGTCACCCCCAGCAGGTACGACACGGTGGGCGCGATCTGCTCCACCCAGCCGTAGTTTCCGCTGGCCCCGGGCGCGAGCGCGCCTGTCGACCAGTCGTGGGTCGGCGTCAGCCAGGACAGCAGGACGGTGGCCGTGCAGGTGAGCGTGCCGCTGTTGCGGACCACGAAATGGAACCGACGCTCGCCGCCCGGCTCGCGGGAGTACCAGGTCCGGGTCACCTCGAACTGGCAGGGGGTCGTGTCGCCGGCCCCGGTGGGGGACAACCCCACCTGGTAGGCGGCGTTGAGCGGGTTGGCGTTGTTCCACACCCAGCCCTGGCTGACGCCGGGCGCGACCGGGCCGGTGGACCACGTCGCCTGCGCGGCGGCGCTGCGGACGGCGGCGAGGTCGCGGGCGTCCCGCTCGCCCACGACCGGGGCGGCCGACGCCGGGGTCGGGGTGAGCGCCACCACCGCGAGCAGGCTCAGCAGCCACGTCCACACCGTCGGTCGTCTCGTCACGGTCGGCGCTCCTCGGGGTCGGGGTGCCGGGGTACGGCGACCGGGGCGCGGCGGGTGCCGGGCCCGGTGCCGGTGTGCGGCGGCATGCCGACAAGGTCGCACACCGGTGGCCGCCGTGGCGGGGCCGATATCCGACAGCGCGGGACGACGCCCCGGGCGGTGCGGCGTCGCTACAGTCCAGATCCCACCCGGAAGGAATCCCATCGATGGCTCTGTCCCGTTCCGCCCGCCGGTGGTTCGGCGTGCGCCTCGCCGGCACCGGTGGGGGACAGCCCCACCTGGTAGGCGGCGTTCAGCGGGTTGGCGTTGTTCCACACCCAGCCCTGGGTGACGCCCGGTGCGACCGGACCGGTCGACCACGACGCCTGCGCTGCGGCGCTGCGTACGGCGGCGAGGTC
>NZ_JBMDWU010000036.1:0-5508 GCF_048594385.1 Micromonospora sp.
TGGTGGCTCCCTGCTCGGGTGGTGGTGTGCGGGGATCGTGGTGTCCCGGGGTGGTCGGGGTACAGGGTCGGTGCCAGTTTGTGGACAGACCGCGCCGATCGGGGTTGGTTGTGGATGGCCGCGCCGGCCCGGGCGGGAGTATGGTGAAGACTCCCGCCCGGGGCTGGGGTCAGCGGCCGGTGAGGGCGTCGGCGATCTGGGCGGCGCGGCGCCAGGCGTCGGCGATGCCGGTGAGGGCGGCGCGGTCGACCGGGCGCCAGAGGATGCCGCCGACCAGGATGTGGCCGCTGTTGGCCCGGCCGTCGTAGGGAAAGTTCCGGTCGCGTAGGCCGCCGGTGGTCTGCTCGCCGCGGAGGCGGACGACGATGCCGGGGCCGGCCGGCTGGGGGCGGACGGGCGTGGTCGGCGGGAGCAGGTGGGCGGCGCGCTGCTCGGCCGCGGTCCAGATCCGGGTGATGCTCTGCGGGGCGGTCAGGCCGATGGCGTAGGTGAGGACCTGGCCGACGCGGACGGCGACCCAGCTGTCGGCGGCGTCGTCGTGGCTGCTGATGCTGATGTCCTGGTCACCGGCGACCCAGATGACGGTGTGGATCTGCTGCTGCGGGCGGGGCTGGCTGCTGTGCATGGCGAACGCCTTCCTGCATCGCGCTCGTTCGGCGGATGCGCTGGGCGATCACGGGCGTGCGGGTGGCCGGTCAAGGGCCCTGAGCGGGGGCCGGTTCGCTGGTCCGGGTGGTGTCGACCTCGGGGTCCCCTCTGGGGTGGGGTCGGCCCAGGCGGGTCAGCGGGCCGGTTCTTGCGTCCCTTGACCGGTCGGGGCCCCGCGTCCGTAGGCTTGCCGCGCTCTGACGGAAACCCAAGTGATCACGTCAACCCTGCCGACCGCCGGCCCGCCGATCACCCGGCCCGCGACGCTGGCATCCGTCTTAACTGTCTTTGTCACTGTGACGATTCCTCTGCGGACACCAGGATGGGTGGTTCGCGGGTTCATCCTCCGATACTCACGGTCAGAGGCGTTGGTCTTCGTACCGTGGATGAACGTGGAGGCGGACACGGTTCGGGGTCATGTTGACCTGATGCTGTTGGCCATCATCAAGACCGGCCCGACGTACGGGTACGCGTTGATCCAAGATGTGCGAACGATCTCCGACAACACAGTCGCCCTGACCGAAGGAACGATCTATCCGGCGTTGCGACGACTGAGCGCGGCCGGGTACCTGGTCATGGTCCCCGAGGCGGTCGGCGGTCGTCGTCGACATCTGTACCGGCTGACCGACCGTGGCCGGCTGCACCTGCAGGACCAGCGCCGCGAGTGGGAGCAGTTGATCGGCGCCGTCAACGCAGTCTTGGATCACTCGGATGCTGCGGCAGTCAGGCCGAGCTCGGAGAGCTGACTTCGTCGCTGTCGCAAGGGGAGTCGGGTGGTTCTACTGGGCGCGGGGCCGCGGTTCGTGAGCTGCCGGTGGCGCCTCGCCCCGACGTCGACGGTCGTGTCGTTCGCTGTAGATGTTTGCGGCGATGCCTAGGAGCCCAGCGACGATGAGCATGATTCCGCCGGTCCGGCTCCAGCTCACGGTGGCGGACACGGTGATGAAGACTCCCCAGGCCACCGAGAGGCACAGTGCGGCGATCGACAGCCGGCGCAGCAGCTTCACCGGCAGATCGAACCACGACGTCAACTGGCTTCTCGGCGCTCCGGGGGAATCGCGGTGAGGTGGGCCAGGGCGGCGGCGTAGTCGCCGCGGCCACGGTGGTCGACGGGATGCCGGCCGTAGTGCTGACGTGGTCCTGATCGGTCGATGCCGATGAGTTCGAGCTGGCCGGCGCCGGGAGCGCGTCTCTTACGGGTGGTGGATGCGCGGCGCCAGGCGAGTTCGTCGGTCCACCAAGCCCATGCCTGCCGCTCGATGGCGTACCCGCGTCGGCGGTCGACGAGCAGCCCGATGACGCCCAGGGCGCGGGCGACGCGGCCGAGACGGGTGCCGCTGGTGTGGGTCCGGCCGAGGATCCGCCAGCGGCCGCGTCGGTCGGTCTTGGCGAGCCGGTGACCTGCGAGGCGATCAAGGGACCGGGCCAGCTGGGAGGTGCTGTACCCGGTGGCGGTGATTAGCGCGAGCAGATCGATAGGTGCGGTGGTCAGAGCTTGGTAGACGCGTGCGGTGTCCAGACCCAGGCCTGCATGGGTGAGGGCGTCGTGGAGGACCGAGGTGGTGCGGTAGGTCAGGTGGGACGACCACGCAGAGTGGAGGGCGACTGGGGTGGGGGGGCGTGTGTTCACTTGTGACCGGGCTCGGTCTATCTCTGATGTGGACAACTCTGCAGCAGGTCTGTCGTGATGGTCGACGACGACGGCGGGCAGGGCCCAGTGCGCTCCGTGGATCCCGGCCGCGGGGGCAGCGGAGCGAAGCCACCCGTCGACGGCGAGCCGGTGCAGCGCGGTCCTGGCGGTCTCGCGGGACAGGCCGGTGTGCTCGGCGGCGCGGCGGATGTCGAGCTCGATATCCAGGCGGCGGGCGGTCAACATGAGCAGACACGCGACGTCCAGGACCCGCCGGTCAGCGGCGCCGCCGCCGCGGGCCCACCGGCCGGGGGCGGCGTCCGCGCGGCGCTGCACGGCGGCGACCGCGGCCGTGACATGGGCCTGGCGGGCCTCGAACTCGGGTGCGTCGGCGGGTTCGACGGGGTGGTCGGCGACGTATCCGACGGCGCGGTCCCACTCGGCCCGAAGCCGGCTGTGCTGCTCGTGCCGGGAGTAGGGCTGCCGGTGCCCGTCCTCGCCCGCCCGGGAGCGGACGTGTTCCAGGCCCGGGGCAGTAGCGAGCTCGGCGCGGATGTCGGCGAGGGTCCAGCGGGCGTACACGGCGCCGCACAGGACGGTCCGCAGGATGGTGCTGGTATCCGCCCCGGCCGGTATCGGGGTGTCCAGGGCGGCGCGGACCCGGGCTGTGAGGTCCCGGCGGGGACCGCGCATGCGACGGTGGCCGTGCTCGTTGACGCTGATCGCTCGTGCGCCTTGAGCGCCGGCGGGCTCGGCCGTGGGGGGCTGCTCGGCCCGCACCATCGCGTCCAGGCGCAGCACCGCGGCCGCGGCCGCCGATGGCCGCAGCAGCTCGTCGAGCTGCCCGACGATCACCTCGGACTGGCCGCCGGCGCGGTGCGGCGCCAGCGGCGGCCGCAGCGCCCCCGTACGGGGGTTGGTCAGTGGGGTCGGGTCGTAGGAGGGCAGCATTCGGGACAGGCCCAGGGCGATCCGCCTGGCCGTGGCCGGGCCGACCGGGTCGGCCAGAGCGACCCACACGTGCCGGCCGCCGCCCGGCCCGGACGCGCACACCACATGCGGCAGGCCGGCGCGGGTCAGCAGCTCCTGCAGCCGTGCCACGTCGGCCGTGACCGGGCCGCGCTTGGCGTCGAAATCGAACCCCAGCAGCCGGAACCGGCCGGCCGGGTCGGTCAGGTGGATCGCGTACGGGCGGCCCGCCGCCGGTGGTGAACCGGGCGACGCCGGCGTCGTCGCGCCGTAGGAGTTGACGAACCCGACGTGGCCGTCGACGACGTCGGCGAGCCGTATCCGGGGGTGCGGGGACAGCGCACACGCGAAAGCCCACGCAGCGACGTGCGAGTCAGCGTCCTGGCCGGGATCGACCGGCGGGCGGTTCACCGCAGCGTGCGGCGGCGGCTACTCGCTGTAGGGGCGGGGCGGTACAGGTCACCTGGGCGCGCAAGAAACGCGGCCCGATGCCCGTACCCCCGCAGGGGGGAGGACACGTACACTTCTCCTCAGTACGTCAGAGCAGAGCCCTACACCGTCCGCCGGCCAAAGTGAACGGGTGTGGGGCTTTGCTGTATCTCCGGGCAGACGTTCGCCGGCCCGGTGAAGCGGTCAAGCAGTCTTCAGGGGTAGCTCTTCCTGCTCCGCCGGCGCCGGGCGCGGAGCCAGATGGCTCATTCCCAGGGCGTCGGCGGCGAATGCCGCAACAACATCACTGATCGTCATACCGGTTTCTTCTGCGCGCGCTCGGATGGCGTCGCCGACCTCACGCGGAACGCGCGTGTAGAGGACGTCCCGGTCGCCCTTGTCAGGGCGACCAATCTTGCGGCCGTGCCGGGTGTACGACATGTCGCCATCCAACACCGCCCACCTTGCTGCAAGCGCATTTCCCTGTCCCGACACGCCGGTCCTCTCGGTATCCGTGCCGGTGACCGCAGGGAGCGTCAGCGACCGGCGCATGGCCATCGAGCCGCGGGGGGTGCGGGGCCGAAGCGGCCCCGTTGTGGGTTCCTGCATCGGTCAGCCGAGTCCGCTGGTGCCGGATTGCCAGACGGGGACGGTGTAGCCGCGGAAGTCGGTCCTGTAGATGACGGTGTTGCCGTCGGGTTGGACGACGATCCGCCGGCCGAGATCGCCGCCGGTATTGGTCCACCACAAGGGCCGGGCTGCGGCGTCATAGATGACCGCGTTGCCGTCGCGCTGCAGGACGAAGGAGGAACCTCGGTTAGCGGTGCCGGACTGCCAGAGCGCTCGCGATCCGATGTAGAGAACGAGGTTTCCGTCGCTTTGGAAGACCAGCTCTGCAGCCTTTCCGCTGGTGGTGCCTTGAACGAGGCAGAACCTTCCGCGTGCGGACGGCAGGGCGCCACCCATCTGTCCGAACAAGTAGGACGACCCCAGGTAACACGAGGGGATCTGGGCGGCGGAGGCCGCTGCGACCGGTGTGGATGCGGTGGCAGTAGACGGGATGGTCAGGGCGGCCACGGCCGCGAGCGCGGCGGTCGTGAGGGTGCGGGCGATGCGGTTCATAGGTCTCCTGGTGGCTGGGCGGTGGGTTAGCGGGGTGCTGCGGTGAGGGCGTAGAGGCGGTGGTCGCTGTCGACGACGAGCAGGTGCCCATCGCTCAGGCCGGTGGGGGTGAGCGTTCCGGCGGGTAGGGCGGTGGTGTTGCCGTCGGGGCTGACCAGGACCGGGTTGCCGTTCTTGGTGCCGTAGATCTGGTCGACGACGGCGGTCATGGTGACCCCGGGGGCGGCGATGAGCGTCCCATCGCGCAGAACGAGGGTGCCGACGCCGGCGACGGGTCCGGTGCTGGTGTAGGTCGCGCCGGGTCGCGGGAGCGAGGCGCAGGGCAGGGTGGTGGTGGCCTGGGTGGCGGCGTCGCTGGTGGCGTAGGCGGCCACGGCGCAGGTGCGCGGCTCGGCGGTTTCCCATGCGGTGATGACGTGGTCGGTGCCGACGGCCAGGAAGTCGCGGAACCCGGTTGTGCCGGTGGGTGCGTCGGGTTTGGCGACGGTGGGGGCGACGTCGGCGCGCAGCGTCCACCACGCGCCGTCGTCGGCCTGGGTGACGATCACAGCGCCGTCGACGGCGATGGCCGGCTCGGTGCGGGGCAGCTCGTCGACGACGGACAGCGAGCCGGCGTGTAGGTAGCCGAGTTGGTCGTCGCGGAGATTGACCATCCCGCCGGGGGTGACTGGGGCTCCGGACGGCAGGGATACGACGGTCGGGTCCCCGCC
>NZ_JBMDWU010000360.1:0-9567 GCF_048594385.1 Micromonospora sp.
GTGGCCATCCTGGTCGGCCGGCTGCTCGGCCGGCACCTGCCGGAGCGGACCATCCGGTACGGCGCGGCGGTGCTCTTCGCCATCTGCGGCCTGTGGCTGATCCTGGAGGCGGTGCGCGAGCTGTCCTGACCGTCGACTAGCCGGGGTGCGGGCGGGTAACGCCACCCGGTGAGCCTGGACGAGCTGTTGCACCACGGCGACGCGGTCGTGGTGGGGGTCGTGGAGACCATCGGCGCGACCGTCATCGTCGTCGGCGCGCTCTGGGCGGCGCTGCGGTTCGTGGTCGAGGGGCTGCGGCACCGCAGCGCCGCCGTGTTCACCCCGATCCGGCTCTCCCTCGGCCGGTTCCTCACCCTCGGCCTGGAGTTCCAGCTCGCGGCGGACATCCTGCGGACCGCGGTGTCGCCGACCTTCGCCCAGCTCGGTCAGCTAGCGGCGATCGCCACCATCCGGACCGCGCTGAACGTCGTCCTGCGCCGGGAGATCGCCCAGGAGAAGCGGCAGGTGGACGCCGGTGACCGGGCGCACCCCGAGCGGCAGCCGGTCCCGGCCGGGGACGGTGGCGGGCCGTCCCGATGACCGGGGTCGCGGTGCTGCTGGCCACCGGGGTGAGCGCGCTCGCCCTCGGCGTCGGCGCGGTGGCGCTGCTGACCACCCGGTCCTGGCGGACCGCCCTGCGGGTCCTGCTCGACCTGCTGGTCGCCGCGGGCCTGCTCCGGCTGGCCGGCGGCCGGAGCTGGCCGGCGCTGGCGACGGCGGCGGCGGTCGTGGTGCTGCGTCACCTGCTCTCCGCCGGGCTGAACGCGGCGGCGGCGTCCACCGCGCCCCCACCCACCGCGCCGCCGACTACCGACCCCCGGACGTGGGTAAGCCGAGCACACCCCCACCGGGGGCCAGCAGGGCACGAACCGAACGTGACGGGAAGGATTCCCCTATGAGCCGGCACGACGAGCCGAACGAGTACGGTTTCGCGGGCGGGGCCACCGCGCCGCAGCCCCCACCCGGTGGCCGCCCCGACGAGCAGGACCGGGCCGAGGCGGTCGCGGTGCCGGGTGACGACCTGACCGGGTCGGTCACCGAGGCGCTGGAGGAGACCGAACCGGACGGGCGGGACGACGACGCGGGCCGGCACCGCTGAGCGCCCACCACCGTCCGCCCGGCGTGCCGCCGGGCGGACGGTAGGTTCAGCGTGGTGACGGCAGGGTGGACAACCGGGCGGTGTCGTCGACCCGGACGAGGCGGTCGTCGCAGCAGGCCGCGAGCCGTTTGACCAGCTCTTCCGGCTCGCCGTACGGGTCGAGCCCGGCCAGGTCCGCCGGGTCCAGCGCGGGGACCCGGACGTGGGAGATGAGCGGGTGCAGCGGCCGGCTGTCGATCTCGTCGACGCCGAACAGGTCCTCGTGCAGCTTCTCCCCGGGGCGCAGGCCGGTGTAGACGATCTCGGGCGGCTGGGCCGCCTCGGCCGCCAGCCGCTGGGCCACCTCGGCGATGCGTACCGGCTCGCCCATGTCCAGCACCAGCGCCTCCCCGCCCCGGCCGACGACGGCGGCCTGGAGCACCAGGTGCACCGCCTCCTGCACGGTCATGAAGTACCGGGTCACGTCCGGGTGGGTCACGGTGATCGGCAGCCCGGCCCGGACCTGGGCCTGGAACGCGGTGAGCACCGAACCCCGGCTGCTGAGCACGTTGCCGAAGCGGACGCTGAGGAACGCCCCGCCGTACCGCTCGGCGTAGTGCGCGGTCAGCCGCTCGGTGATCCGCTTGGAGTAGCCGAGGACGCTGATCGGGTTGGCCGCCTTGTCGGTGGAGATGTTCACGAACTCGGCGACGTCGCGGCACGCCTCCAACACGTTGAGGGTGCCCTGGACGTTGGTCTTGACCGCCTCGCCCGGGTGCCGCTGCAACAGGGTGAGGTGTTTGAGGGCGGCGGCGTGGAAGACGATGTCGGGCCGCCGTTCGGCGATGATCCGGGCGATCCCGTCGGCGTCGCGCAGGTCGGCGAGGATCAGTTCCGGCCCGTCCAGCAGCGCCCGGCCGTGCAGGGACATCTGCAGCGCGTGCAGCGCCGACTCGTCCCGGTCGAGCATCATCAGCTCGCCGGGGTCGCAGCGGGCGATCTGCCGGCACAGCTCCGAGCCGATCGAGCCGCCCGCCCCGGTGACCAGCACCCGGCGTCCGGCGAGCCCGTTGCGCTCCACGGGTAGTTCGGCCACCCGCTGGGCCCGCCCGAGCAGGTCGGTGAGTTGCAGGTCGCGGACGGCGTGCGCGGTGACCGGGCGGTCCAGCAGCTCGCGTACGGGCGGCAGCACCTTGAACGCGGCGCCGGCCTGCAGGGTGCGGCTGCGGACGTCGCGCATCAGTTCGGCGTCCGAGCCGTTGATCGAGAAGATCACCGTGCCGGCCCGGGTGGCGCGGACGGCCTGGATCAGTTGCTCCCGGCCGCCGAGCACCCGGAGCCCGGCCACCCGCAGCCCCTGCCGTTCGGGGTCGTCGTCGAGCAGCCCCACCGGCAGGTATCCGCTGGTCGGGTCGCCGAGCAGCACCCGGACGAGGCGTTCGCTGGCCGCGTCGACCCCGTAGATCAGGGTCCGGTCGGCCGAGCGGGCGGGCCGGGCGTCGCGGTCGCGTCGCCACCGGTAGGTGACCCGGCCGGTCCCCATCAGCAGCAACGCCACGGCGGCGCCGAGGATCGGCACGCTGGCCGGGATGGGTCGTTCGGCCATCGGCAGCAGCGCGGCCAGCGCCACGGCGGCGGCCAGCACGACCGTCCCGCCCAGGTCGCGGGCCTCGCCGACGCTGCCGACCGGGTGTCGGCCCCGGGCGGTGAACCGGACCTGTTCGAGCGCCGCGTGGATGACCGCGCACACGCCGGCGGCGCCGAGAGCCAGGGCGCACTGCCGGGGGGTGATGCCGAACTCGTACCGGGCCCAGGAGGCGACCAGGAAACCTGCGCACCAGGAGGCGGTGTCGAGCGTTAGCAAGGACAGGGCCTTCGCGCGTCGCGTGACCCAGTCGCGCCGCTGGCTGGGGTCGTCGTCGGGCCGGGGGTCTACGTGGTTCATTGGCGTCCTCTGCGTTTTGTTCCGTGATTGCGAGGATTCGGCACTGGCAAGCGGTTTGCATCGTATACGTTGTTTTTGCAACTTAAAGGGCTACTCGCTGCGTTTAGATACTCTCACGGCGTTATGGGAACCTAGGGAGACTTCGTGCTTTTTCACCAGCTGGCCGTTCCGCCGGAACGGAGGGCGTGATGGACGTCCGCACCTGCCTGCGCCTGGTCCGCCGACACTGGTGGATCGTCCTGGTCACGCTGATGCTGACGGTCGGCTCGGCGGCGCTGGTCACGGTCCGCACGGCGCCCCGTTACGTGGCCTCGGTGACCTTCTTCGTCACCGCCCCCAACCAGGGCGTGAGCAACGCCTACCAGGGCGAACTCTTCCTCCAGCAGCGGGTGAAGTCGTATGCCGACCTGCTGCGCAGCGACCGCCTGGCGCAGGCCGTGGTCGCCGACTCCGGCCTCGGCCTCACCGCCGACGACATCCAGCGCCGGGTCGCCACCTCCACCGAACCGGGCACCGTGCTGCTGCGGGCCAGCGTCACCGACACCGACCAGACCCGGGCCATGAAGGTCACCGAGGCCCTGTCGGCCAAGTTCGTCGAGCTGGTCAAGAAGATCGAGACCACGTCGGACGGCAAGGCCGGACCGACCCGGATCGAGGTGGTGGGCGGCCCCCGGGTCAGCGCCAGCCCGGTCTCCCCGCAGCCCAACCGCAACCTCGCCCTCGGCGTCCTGGTCGGGCTCCTGCTCGGCGTGGCGCTCGCCGTGCTGCGCGGCATGGTCGACGTACGGCTGCGTGACGCCGCCGGCCTGCAACGCGCCACCGGCAGCCCACTGCTCGGCGACATCCCGTTCGACCAGGCGGCCAAGTCGGCGCCGCTGATCGTCGGTGAGGCGGCGACGTCGGCCCGTGCGGAGGCGGTCCGCAAGCTGCGGACCAACCTGCGCTTCGTGGACGTGCACGAGCCGGCCCGGGTGATCGCGGTGACCAGCGCGTTGCAGGGGGAGGGGAAGACCACCCTGTCCTGCAACCTGGCGATCGCGCTGGCCGAGGCGGGCTGGCGGGTGCTGCTGGTCGACGCCGACCTGCGCCGCCCGAAGGTCGCCGACTATCTCGGCGTCGACGGCGGCGTCGGGCTCACCGACGTGCTCGTCGGCGACGTCCAGGTCGGTGACGTGGTGCAGCGCTGGGGCGACAAGTCCCTGCTGGTGCTGCCCAGCGGCTCGACCCCGCCGAACCCGAGCGAGCTGCTGGGGTCCAAGTCGATGGCCGACCTGCTCCTGTCGCTGCGCGAGTCCGCCGACCTCGTGGTGATCGACACCGCGCCCCTGCTGGCCGTCACCGACGGCGTGGTGGTGGCCGTGCAGGCCGACGGCGCGTTGCTGGTCACCCAGCAGGGGCGTACCTCGCGCGCCCAGGCCGCCGCGGCGGCCCGGTCCCTGCACTCCGTGTCGGTGCGGCTGCTCGGGTGTGTGCTCAACATGGCCAAGGTGGCCCGCGCGGACGCCTACCAGTACGAGGCGTACCGGATCGCCACCGCGTCGCCGGCATCGGTGCCGGCCGACCGCGCCACCGCCGCCCACCGCGACGAGCAGGGGCTGCACCCGGCCAGCGACCGGACGCAGGAACTCACCCGGCTGCCGCGATGAGTGCCGCCGCGGGTCCGTCCGTCCGTCCCGCCCCGCCCGCCACGGGCGGGGCGGCGACGGCGGCCCGCGGGTCGGGGGCGGCGGTGCGCCGTCGCCCCCCGGCCCTCGACCGCGTCGGTCGACGACCCGCCGACGGTACGCGGAGGGGAGCGCGGCGATGAGGGTGGGAATCCTGTCGTACCACTTCCCGCCGGAACCGGCGTTCATCCCCGGCAGCCTCGCCGAGGAGCTGGCCCGGCGCGGACACGAGGTGCGGGTGCTGACCGGTTTCCCGGACTATCCCGGCGGCCACGTCTATCCCGGGTGGCGGCAGCGCTGGCGGCACGTGACCCACAGCGAGCGGTTGACCGTACGCCGGGTGCCCCGCTACGCGGGCGGCGACGCCTCGCCCACCGCCCGGATGGCCGGCTACCTCTCCTTCGCCGGCAGCGCGGCGCTCGCCGGACGGCGGTACCTGGCCGGCGTCGACGTGCTCTACGTCTTCCAGTTCCCCGCGACCAGCTTCGCCGCCGCCGGGCTGCTGCGGCTGCTCGGCCGGGTGCCCACCGTGCTGCACGTGCAGGATCTCTGGACCGGGGAGGTCGCGACCGATCCGCAGCGGCCCGGCCGGATCACCACCACCATGCGCCGGGTGCTGCGGGCGGCCGACGCGGTGGCGGTCACCGCCCCCTCGATGCGGGACCTGGTGCTCGCCGACGGGGTCTCCGGGGACCGGGTGCGTACCGTGCCCAACTGGACCGACGAGCGGATCTTCCAACCGGTGCGCGCCGGCCGGGCCGCCCAGGCGCTGGTCCGTGGGGACGCGCGCTGCGTCGTCATGCACGCCGGCACGATCGGCGAACGGCAGGGCCTGGAGACGGCGGTCCGGGCGGCCGCGGCGCTGCACGACCGGATGGATCTGGTGCTGGTCGGCTCCGGGGCGCAGGAGCGGCGGGTGCGGGGCCTGGCCGGCGAACTCGGGGCCGGCAACGTGCGGTTCCTCGACCGGCGGTCGCCGGGGGAGATGCCCGAGCTGTACGCCGCCGCCGACTACCAGCTGGTGACCCTGCGGGATCTGCCGGAACTGAACGGGACGGTGCCGAGCAAGGTGCAGTCCGCGCTGGCCTGTGCCGCCCCGCTGGTGGCCTCGGCCGGGGGCGACACCGCTGCACTGGTGGAGCGGGCCCGGGCCGGCCTGTCCTGCCCGCCCGAGGACTGGGCCGCGCTGGCCGACCGGTTCTGGCTGGCCAGCACGATCCCACCGCCCGCGCGGGCGGAGATGGGGCGGCGGGGGCGGGAGACCTACCTGCGGGAGATGTCGCTGCGGGCCGGGGTGGACCGGATCGAGTCGCTGCTGCGGGACGTGGCGTCCCCCCGGGTGACCACCGGGCAATACCGCGCGAACTAATCCAAGTACGAAAATTCGGTAAAAGCCTGACAGTGGTATTTGTCGTGCTACAAAGCTCATGAACGGTCATATCGCCCGAAAGGGAGAGCGGAGCAGCGGGTGGCGGAGAGCGGTAGGTCGCGCAGCGGCCGACGGAGACTGCGGCGGCGGACCCGGCGACGGGTCCGTCGGGCCCTGCTGGTCTGCCTGGTCGTCGGGTCGGTGCTGTTCGGTGCCGCCGGCTGGGTGGGGTTCCGTGGCTGGCAGGCGCGCGCCCACCTGGTCAACGCGGCCGGGCTCGCCCGGGAGCTGAGCACCCAGGTGCTCGGCGGCGACCTCGACCGGGCCCAGCGCACCCTGGCGGCGTTGCAGGAGCAGGCCGGGGCCGCCCGGACCGCCACCGGGGACCCCGGGTGGGCGCTCGCCCGGCACGCCCCGTACGCCGGGGACGACGTCGCGGCCGTCCGGACCATCGCGGTGGCCATCGACGACCTGGCCCGGGAGGCGTTCCCGGCGCTGCTGCGCACCGACCTGACCACGCTGGTGCCGACCGAGGGGCGGCTGGACCTGGCCCGACTGCGGGCCGCCTCGGCGGACCTGACCGCCGCCGACGCCGCGGTGCGCAGGTCCCGGGCCGGCCTCGACGCGGTACCCGCCGAGGACCTGGTCAGCCAGCTCGGTACGGCGTTGACCGAGCTGCGGGGGGAGATCGACCGGCTGGCCGGACTGACCGGAGCGGCCGACCGCGGTGCCCGGGTGCTGCCCGCCCTGCTCGGCGCGGACGGACCACGCAGCTACCTGCTGCTCTCGCAGAACCTCGCCGAGCTGCGCGCGACCGGCGGCATGTTCGGCGCGTACGCGGTGATCCACGCCGACGACGGGCGGATCCGGATGCGCGAGCAGGGCACCAGCGCCCAGTTCGGGCGGTTCACCCCGGCGCTGCGGGTGGACGAGGAGGTGCGTCGGCTCTACACCGACCTGCCGGGCATCTACCCGGCCGACGTCAACCTGAGCCCGAACTTCCCCGCCGCGGCGAAGCTCTACCGGGAGATGTACCGGCGGCACAGCGGGGTGACCGTCGACGGGGTGCTGACCGTCGACCCGGTGATGCTGTCCTACCTGCTCCAGGCCACCGGCCCGGTGCAGGTGCCCGGCGACGCCACCCTGGTCAGCAACCAGGTGGTGCGCACCCTGCTCAGCGACGCCTACCAGGGCCGCGACGACACCGGGCAGGACGCCTTCTTCGCCGCCTCGGCCTCCGCCGTGTTCGACGCCTTCCTCACGAAGAAGGTCAACCCAAGAGTGCTTTTGTCGGCTTTGGACCGCTCCATCACGGAAAGACGGATACTGTTCTGGAGTGCCCGATCCACGGAACAGCGGACTTTCGCCGACACCCGGCTCGCCGGTGCGCTCCCCGAACAGGAGGCCACGCCGACCGTCGGGGTCTTCCTCAACGACGGCAGCGGCGCGAAGCTCGGCTACTACCTACGGCCGACGGCGACCCTCACCACCGGCGACTGCGCCGACGAGGGGCGGCGGCAGCTCAAGCTGCGCTTCACCCTGCACTCCTCGGCCCCCGACTCGGGTCTGGCCAAGTCGGTGCTCGGCCTCGGCATGGCCGGCGACCCGTACACGGCCCGGACCCTGATCTCCGTCTACAGCCCGGCGGGCGGCACGGTGCTCAGCGCCCGGGTCGACGGAAAACCGACCCCGCTGGGCAGCGGGATCGAACGTCGCCGGCAGGTGGTCATCGCCACCGTCGACGTCGCTCCCGGCGCCACCCGGACCCTCGACGTGGACCTGCTGACCGGCAGGAACACCACCGGCACCGCCGAACTCTGGCACACACCGACCGCCACCCCATGGACCACCCAAGTAGTTCCCGCACCTAGCTGCAAACAGTAGGAGGAGACCATCATGCGGCTATCCCGCATTCTCATGGCGCTGACGGTCGGTCTGGCCATCGTGGCCGTGCCGACCGCCGCGGGGGCTGCTCAGCCGCAGCCACCCGCCGACAGCACGCCGCAGCCGCCACCGTACCCGCCCGTCACGCCCTCGCTGACGGCCAACCCGACGACCATCTTCCTCGGCGAGACGGTGGTGCTCACCGGCACCGGCTTCGGGCCGAACGAGATCGTCGACATCGACGTCACCGTGGTGCCCCTCGCCGCGGCCGTGCCGGGGCAGGCGCCGGCCCGACGCAGCGACGGCACCACCGTCGCCATGGTGAAGGTGGACTACTCGCAGCCGCAGCCCGCGCCGCGGCACTTCACGGCGCAGACGGACGCGAACGGCAACTTCACCGTGAGCTACCGGCCGAGCGACGTCGGACGGATCACCTTCACGGCGACCGGGCGCACCTCTGGGCGTACGGCCAGCACGACGATCACCGTGCTGCCGAAGAAGAAGCCGCACCCGCACCTGCCGGTGACCGGTGACAACCTGAGCACGCCGCTGAAGGTCGGTGGCGGGCTGGTCGGCGCCGGTGTGGTGCTGATGCTCACCGCGTTCGGCTGGCGGCGTCGCCACCGGTTCGGCATGACCCGCTGACCCGGAACCCCTGCGGTACCCGGTGCCCGTCGGACCTTGCGGTCCGGCGGGCACCGACCGTTGCCGGTACGCCGCCGAGGGCCCCCGGGCGCGGATCGTCACCCCCGTCCGGTTCACTGGGCGGGTGGACGAGGTGATCTGGAACGCGGCCCGCGCCGCCCGCGCCTGGCTGGACGCCACCAACGGCACCGACCAGACCGAGCTGACCTGCCGCATCCTCAAGCTCAGCGAGGAGGCCGGGGAGGCGGCCGGCGCCTGGATCGGCGTGCTCGGCCAGAACCCCCGCAAGGGGGTCACCCACACCCGTGCGGAGGTGGCCGCCGAACTGGCCGACGTGGTCTTCACCGCCCTGGTCGCCATCGAGAGTTTGGGCCTGGACGCCCGGTCGCTGGTGACCGCCTGCGCCGCGAAGGTCGAGTCCCGGATCACCCCGTGACGACCAGGCCGTCCCGGGTGGGCGGTAGGTGCCGGTGCGACGGTTGTCCGGTATCGCCCGGTCCGACCCCGGTCGCCGTGACCGGCGGCACCCCCGGGCCGGAATCCCCACCCCGCCCCCGGCGTTACACCCTGCGTACGACCGCAGCAGCACCCTCGGGCCGTCCGACGCCCCGGCCGCCGGTGGAATGACCCGGCACCGACGGTCGTTACACCCCGGTACGACCGCAGCAGCACCCCGGCCGACCCCGCACCCCCGGCGGGAATGACCCCGGACCCCCGGTCGTTACACCTGACCCCGGCACGAGCGGCCACCGCCCCACGCGGCAGGCCCCGGCCGGGAACCCCCCACAGACTTTCCACCCAGATGAGCGCCCCCGACGTGGTGCCCACGCCCCTACGCTGCCCGACCCCCACGGGCACACCCAGCCCTCCACGGGCCGGACGGGGCGTCTACCCCCGAAGGAGCTTCCCCATGAACACCACCATCATGAACACCACCATCCTG
>NZ_JBMDWU010000361.1:0-2974 GCF_048594385.1 Micromonospora sp.
TGCCGAGCCGACCACCTCGATGACCTGGGCCGACTATCTGAGCTGGGCCGCCCGGGTGACCCGGGCCAGCCGGGGCCGGGTCGCCGGCTCGATGGACCCGTCGGGCGACCACCGGGCGCTGTGGCTCTGGCTGCGCGGGCTGGGCACCCGGTTCTACCAGGGCCGCCAGCTGGGTTTCGGCCCGGCCGCGCTGCTGGACTGGTTCGAGTTCTGGGAGCGGGCCCGCAGCCAACGGGCCACCCCGGCCGCCGCCCTGGTGGACCGCGCCGACGGGGGCGATCCGGCCCGGCAACTGGTGGTCAGCGGGCACACCGCCGCCTCGTTCGCCTGGTCGCACCAGTTTCCCGAGCTGCAGCGCTACAGCAAGGACGAGCTGGCCCTGGTCGGCTTCCCCGGCCCCCGGGCCGCCCAGTGGGACCGGGCGTCGATGTACTGGGCCGGGTTCCGGGGCACCCGGCACCCGCAGGTGGTGGCCGACGTGGTCGACTTCCTCACCGGCAGCGTGGAGGTGGGCCGGCTGCTCGGCACCGAGCGGGGCCTGCCGGCCAGCCTGACCGTACGCCAGGCGGTCGTGCAGACCCTCGACGATCCGCTTGCCGAACGGGTCGCCGCCCTCGGCGAGGCGCTGCACCAGCAGGTCGGCCCGGCACCCGCGCCACCCCCGAGGGGGCACAACGAGGTGCGTGCCCTGCTCACCGAGGCGGCCCGGAGCATCCGCGCGGGACGCTCCGGGGCGCGGGCGGCGACGACACAGTTCATGGCCCGGGCCCAGGCAGCCCTGGCCCGGTGACGGGTCGGCGGGACGGGCGGTGACGCCGGTCGCGGATCAGCGGGGCGGACGGTTACGCCGGTTGCGGGTCAGCAGCACCACCAGCAGGACGATGCCGCCGACGACCACCAGGCAGCAGAGCAGCCCGAGGACGCCGAACCCGCCGCCCCGGGACCGTCGCCGGGCCGCCTCCACCACCAGCTCGCCGGTGCCGGTGGACGCCCACGCGGCCACCGGCACGAAGACCGAGAGCACGACCGCGCCGAGGACCGCGCTCAGCCGGCCCCACCATGTGATCGGAGTTGACGTCTTGATCTCAGTAGACATGCCTTCATCCTGACCGAGGGCGGCAACTCCGGCACGCCGAAGCCCGCAGCGATTCCGGACGGGACGCCGGGAAACGGCGACAGGCCCCGGAGATGAACTCCGGGGCCTGTCGAAAACGTAGCGGGGACAGGATTTGAACCTGCGACCTCTGGGTTATGAGCCCAGCGAGCTACCGAGCTGCTCCACCCCGCGTCGGCTGGTTAACCGTAGCCTACCGACCCCCGGGCCCGCAAAACGGCACCCGGGCCGTCAGTCCAACCAGTCCCGCAGCGCGTCCACCGCCCGCCGGCTGTCGGCGTCCACCTGCGACCGCTCACTGGACGTGCCCTCCCAGCCCTGCTCCCAGAGCACGGTCACCGCGTCCCCGAGACGGATCGCCCGGACCAGCCGGATCTCGTCCCCGCCGGCCGGGACACCCGCCCCTTCGGAGTACGACCGGCGCAGCTCGAACAGCACCGACTCGTCGCCGTAGCCGCCACCGGCCAGCAGGCGGTACCGGGACGTCACCCCCGGGGTGTCGGACGACTGCTGGATCGGACAGTCCCGCACCGCCGCCCGCAGCTCACCGAGCGCGTCCTCGGCGCGACCGGCCCGGTAGAGGGTGATGGTGTGCCGGTAGCTGCCGTCCGGGACGTACCCCTTCGGGGTGTCGGCGTAGCGGAAGGCCAGGACGCGGCCCCGGCTCTGGACGACACCGGAGTCGCCGGGGTGCGCGCCGCAGAGCTGCGGCAGCGCCGGGCCGGGAGTGAACATCGGCCGCACACCGGTCTCGTTCGCCGCGGCGAGGGTGAAGAACGCCGCGTCGGGGATCGCGGTCGGCGGCCGGTCGGACGGCGACGTGACGGCCGGGCTGACCGGGCCGGCCGGCGACCGGACGGCGGAGCCGGTGAGCGCGGACGCGGCCGGGGCGGAGGTCACCGTCGCCGCCGGCGACACCGCCGGGGCGGGCACCGCGACGGCGGTGGCGGGTGGGGAGAGGGAGGGCGGCCCGGCCGGTGTGCCGGGCGCGGCGGTGAGCACGAACCGGGTGCCGGCCGCCGTCCCGCCCACCAGGACCGCCACGACCAGCACCCCCGCCGCCGCCCGCAGCCGGGCCCGCCGGTCGGCGTACCGACGGACCAGGTCGGGCGGGACCAGGCCGCCGGGGTCGGTGTCCTGCGCCAACGACCGGTAGAAACGGTGCAGCTCACGCGACATCGTTGACCTCCAACTCCTTCGCCGAGACGCCGGGGAGCAGCTCCGCCAGGCGGGACCGCCCCCGGGACAGCCACGACTTCACGGTGCCGCTGGGCACCCGGGCCTCCCGGGCGATCTCCTCCACCGGCATGTCGAACAGGTAGTGCAGGGCCAGCGCCTGACGCTGGTTGGCGGGGAGCTGCCGTAGCGCGGCCACCAGCAGCACGGTGTCCTCACCGGGTGGCCGGACGTCCTCCGGCGGACCGGTACGGCTGATCGCCGTCCGCCAGCTCCGTAACCGGCGGAACCGGTCGGCGGCCAGCCGGCTGACCACCAGCCGTAGCCACGCCTCCGGCGCGGGGTGCTGTGCCAGCCGGCCCCACTGCCGCCAGGCGCGGGCGTACGCCTCCTGGACGAGGTCCTGTGCCTCGCCGTGGTCGCCCGCCACGGCGTGGCCGTAGCGCAGGGTCCGCGCCGAGGTGCTCCGGTAGAACTCGTCGAAACTCCGCTCGTCCCTCATGCCCGCACCACGTCCCCCCGTCCCGGCCACCTGCACTGGAGACGGTCAGCGGCATCGTCAGGTTGCGGGACGACTGGTCGGAAAAGCGACGGGGCCCACCCTCCCGGTAGCGGATCGTGGGCCCCGTCCACGCGGGAGCGGGCTGGTCAGCCCCCCCCCGACCGCGTAGGCGTGGCGGGCGG
>NZ_JBMDWU010000362.1:0-2573 GCF_048594385.1 Micromonospora sp.
CCGCTCCCACACCCGCCGCGCGAGGTGCGCGGCCTCGGCCCGGGCCGGCCCGGGCGCCCGCCCGGGGCCTAGGCACGCCTACGGCGTCAGCCGACGGACGTCACTTGCTGACGCTGACCGTGTTGAAGCGCTCGTCGGTCAGCGGGCTGGCGACCAGCCCCTGCACGTCCTTGGTGACGACGATGGCCGGCGGGGCGTGCCAGACCGGCACGGCCGGCAGCCACTTGGCGGCGATGTCCCGGTTGACCTGCTCCCAGGCCGCCTTCTTGCCCGCCTCGTCGACGGTGCCGTCGGCCTTGGCGATCGCGTCGAACATCTCGGTCATGGCCTGGTCGCCGAACTCGACCTTGCCCCGGCCGAAGAAGGTGCCGACGAAGTTGCCCGGGTCGTTGTAGTCACCGGTCCAGCCGAGGATGTGCAGGTCCTGCTTGCCGAACTGCTGCACGTCGTCCTTGAAGCCACCGTTCCACGGACGCGGCGTGCCGTTGACCTTGATGCCGACGGCCTGCAGGTCGTTGGCCAGGACGGTGAAGATCTCCTGCGGGTTCGGCATGTACGGCCGGGAGACGTCCGGCGGGTAGTAGAAGTTGAGGGTCAGCCCCTCGGCGCCGGCCTCCTTGAGCAGCTGCTTGGCCTTGTCCGGGTTGTACTCGTACTTCTGCACGTCCGGGGCGTAGCCGAGCACGGTGTCCGGCATGAACTCGTCGGCGACCTTGGTGCCACCCGGGCCCTTGGTCTGGACGAGCTGCTGACGGTTGAGGGCGTAGGCGATCGCCTGGCGTACCCGCAGGTCCTTCAGCTTCGGGTTCTTCTGGTTGATGCCCAGGTAGAGGATGTTGAACGCCGGGCGGTCGAGGACCTGGAAGCCCTCACCGGACAGCGCCTTGCGGTCGGCCGGAGCCGGGAAGTCGATGCCCTGGACGGTGCCGGCCCGCAGCTCCTGCTTACGGGTGTTCTCGTCCTTGATCACCTTGATGATGACCTTGTCGACCTTGGCCTTCTCGCCCCAGTAGTCGGGGTTGCGGTTCAGGGTGATCTCGTTCTTGGCCTTGTCCCAGCCACCGAAGGTGAACGGACCGGTGCCGACCGGGGTGGTGGTCGCGAACGAGCTGTACTCGAAGGAGTCGCCGTTCTGCTTGACCGTGTCGGCGTCACCCTTCTTGAGGGCCTCCGGGCTGGCGATCGAGAGCGCGGTCAGCGCGAACGCGCCCGGGAACGCACCCTTGTACTTGTTGAGGGTGACCACGGCGGTGCCGTCGTCCTTGGCCTCACACTTGTTGTAGAGCGCCTCGCCGGCACCCTCGGCCTCGTTCTTGGCGAACCCGCCGAAGACGTCCTGGTAGTAGATCATCTGCGACTGGGCGGCGGCACCCTTCATGTTGTACCAGCGGTCGAAGTTGAAGCAGACCGCGGCGGCGTTGAAGGGGGTGCCGTCGTGGAACTTCACGCCCTGGCGCAGCTTGAAGGTCCAGACCTTGCCCTCGGGGTCGTGCTCCCAGCTCTCGGCGAGGCCACCCACCAGGTCGGCAGTGCCCGGCTTGTGCTGGACCAGCGTGTCGTACATCTGCCGGACCGGCCGGAACGACTCACCGTCGTCGTTGAAGATCGGGTCGAAGTTCTTCGGGTCACCGGCACCGGCGAAGATGAAGGTGCCGCCCGTCTTGGCCTCGCCACTGTTGTCATCGCCGCGGTCACTCTCCGCACAGCCGGCCGCGCCGACCGCCAGGGCTGCAACGGCCACGAGGCTCACGGCCGTCCTTAGCCTTCTCGCCTGCATCTCTCACCTCTGTCATCCGCCTGAACAACGCCGGTCCATGGCTCGGTCCGTGAGCGGGAGGCTATGACACGACACACCGAAGCGGAACGGCCGTTAGGCAATCGCTACCAAGCCGACACCAAGCACTCCGTCTGACACCGCCGGATCTCCCGACAAACGGGACTGTCACAGCGGCACGTCCCAGGTTTGTCCTGAAATCGCCCGGGTGTCCGAATCCGCCGCCACCAGCGGTGACCCACCGTCACGCCCCGCCCCGCCGGCTCCCGCGAGGCGGCTCCGCGACGGTCGCGGTCCGCACCGTGTCCGGTTCCGGGGGTACGCTCCGCGCCCGTCCGACGCTACGCGCGTGTCCTGGGGTCAACGTCCCGTGACCGGCGCCACCCCCGGGCCGGAATCCCCACCCCGCCCCCGGCGTTACACCCTGCGTACGACCGCAGCAGCACCCCCGGGCCGCCCGACGCCCCGGCCGCCGGCGGAATGACCCGGCACCGACGGTCGTTACACCCCGGTACGACCGCAGCAGCACCCCGGGCCGACCCCGCCCCCCGGCGGGAATGACCCCGGACCCCCGGTCGTTACACCTGACCCCGGCACGAGCGGCCACCGCCCCACGCGGCAGGCCCCGGCCGGAAACCCCCCACAGACTTTCCCCCGTATGAGCGCCCCCGACGTGGTGCCCACGCCCCTACGCTGCCCGACCCCCACGGGCACACCCAGCCCTCCACGGGCCGGACGGGGCGTCTACCCCCGAAGGAGCTTCCCCATGAACACCACCATCATGAACACCACCATCCTG
>NZ_JBMDWU010000363.1:0-6443 GCF_048594385.1 Micromonospora sp.
GAGCCGGCGGGCGGACGACCTTGACGGTCACTGACTGAGCCGGGCCACCTCGTCGGCGGTGAGCCGCAGCCCGGCCGGGGCCGCGCTGCGCCCCGTCGCCGGGGTGGTCGGCGGGTCGACCGGCCGGCGCAGGTGCCAGTCGGTGACCGCCTGGTAGGCGGCGACCACCGACAACAACCGGTCCTCGCCGTACGGCAGGCCACCGAGGATGGTGCCGATCGGCAGGCCCGCGCCGGTGAACCCGATCGGGAAGCCGATCTCGGGCAGGCCGAGGATGTCGAACGGCACCGGACCGGTCTGCACCACCACGTCGCAGTGCGCGAAGAGCTGGTCCAGCACCCGCTCCATCAGCAGCAGCTTGGCCCGCTGGCCGGTGATGAACTCACCGCCGCCCAGTAGCGCCCCCTGCAACCAGCCGGTCACCGACACCCCGAAACCCCGCAGGTCGGTTCGCAGGTAGGGCAGGAAGGGCTCGGTGCGCTCGGGCAGCCGCACGTTGTTGAACGCGCTGCCGGTGAGCAGGTCCCACTCGTCGGGCAGCGGCACGTCGACGATCGTCGCGCCGGTGATCGCGGCGAGTTTCGCCAGGTAAGCCTGCCGGGCCAGCGCGGTCTCCGAGGTGCCGGCGGTGAAGCCGGGCAGCACCCCGATCCGGGTCTTCCACCGCAGTTTGAGCTTGCCGCCCTGGTAGGTGGGGGTGGCCGCGTCGATCAGCTTGGGCACCGCGGGCAGGCCCTGGCTGCGCGGGTCGGCCGGGTCCTCACCGGCCATCGCGGTGAGCATGATGGCCGCGTCCTTGGCGTCGCGGGCCAGCGGGCCGGGGTGGTCGCGGGTGTAGCTGAGCGGGATGATCCCGTGCAGCGACACCCGTCCCATCGTCGGCTTGAGTCCGGTGAGGTTCTGCGCGTTGGACGGCGCGGTGATCGAGCCGCCGGTCTGGGTGCCGGTGCCGCAGGCGGCGAGCCGTCCGGCCACGGCGGTGGCGGTGCCGGTGGACGATCCGCCCGGGTCGGTGGCCGGATTGGTGGGGGTCCAGGCGTTGACGGTGGTGACCACCCCGGCGGGGGTGGTGGCCCGGGTGGTGGCCAGCGGGCCCATCTGGGTCTTGCCCAGCACGATCGCCCCGCCGCCGGTGACCAGCCGGGTCACCGCCGTGGCGTCGTACGGGGGCCGGAAGTCGGCGAACAGGTAGGAGCTGGCGGTGGTCGGCACCCCGGCGGTGTAGTAGTTGTCCTTGATGGCCAGCGGGATGCCGTGCAGCGCGCCCCGGTGCGGCTTGCGGGCCATCGCGCGGGCCGCCTTGACCGCCTGCTCGGCGAGCACCAGGTTGAACGCCTGGTAGGTCGTCTCGTAGCGGCTGATCCGGGCCAGGTACGCCTCGACCAGCTTTTCCGGGGTGAGTTTCCCGGCCCGGATCAGCCAGGCGGCCTCGGCGACGGTCAGTTCGGTCGGGTCGGCCACCGCCTCCGGGCGCGGCTTGACGTAGGCGTTGGGCACGGCCAGCGCCGGGTTGTAGCGGCCGGGCGGGGCGGCCGCCGCGCGGCTGACGCCGGCGGCCGAGGCGACGGCGGGCAGCCCGACGACGCCACCTACCGCCGAGGCGGTGGCCAGCGCGGCGGTCCGGGCGAGGAAGGCGCGACGGTCGACGCCGCGGTCGGCAGGTGCTGTGCTCATCACTTCCGCCATTCCGTGCTGATCGAGGGGTAGAGCATCGGCGCGGGCTGCTGGGACAGCGCCATGGCCACGGCCGGGTCGGTGCCGGCCGGCGCGGGGGGCTGGTAGGCGGCGAGGGTGCCGACGGTGCCGCGGACGAAGGAGCGCAGCGAGGCCAGCACGGAGTCCCGGCCGGGGGAGCCGGTCTGCGGGTCGGCGGTGGTTCCGGGGGGAAGCTGGTCGAGGTCGATGCCGAGTGACGCGAGCCGGGCGCGGATGAGGACGTCCAGTTCCGCGTCGGTCGGTGGGGTGGGGGCCATGACGCTCCTTGAGGGGTGGGCGACGATGCCCCACTGTCGAGCCAGATCGTGTCGCGGACGTGACATGTTGATCTCGGCGTCGTGAAGCCACGCAGGTCAATGCCCCTGTACGGGGGCGCGACAGTGGACGGCCGGGCCGATGCAGCGGGGCCGCGCCGCCGGCCGGCGTTGGCTAGGGTGCTCGGGTCGCGCGACCGCGTCCCGGAGGAGAACATGCTCGCCCCACTGCGGTACGCCGCCTTCCGTCGCCTGGTCGCCGGCCGGTTGGTCAACATGGTGGGCAACGCGGTCGCCCCGGTGGCACTGGCCTTCGCCGTGCTCGACCTGACCGGTTCGGTCCGCGACCTGGGGCTGGTCGTGGGCGCCCGCTCGCTGATGAACGTGCTGTTCGTGCTCTTCGGCGGCGTGCTCGCCGACCGGGTCCCCCGTCGGCTGGTGCTGGTCGGCTCCAACCTGCTCGGCGCGTCGACCCAGGCGGCGGTGGCCGCCCTGGTGCTCACCGGCACGGCGACGATCCCGTTGCTGCTGGCGCTCGGCGCGGCCAACGGGGTGGTGAGCGCCCTGGCCCAGCCCGCCTCGGCCGCCGCGACGCCGCAGACCGTCCCGGCGGAACTGATCCAGCCGGCCAACGCGATCATCCGGCTCGGCATGAACGCCGGCATGATCGGCGGCACGGCGCTCGGCGGCCTGCTGGTCGCCGCGGTCGGCCCGGGCTGGGGGCTCGCCGTCGACGCGGTCACCTTCGCCGTCGCGGCCGTCGCCTTCGCCGGGGTCCGGGTGCCCGCCGCGCGCGGCGGTGCCGTCCGTACCGGCGTCGTCGCCGACCTGCGGGAGGGCTGGACCGAGTTCGCCGCCCGGACCTGGGTGTGGGTGGTGGTGCTCGGGTTCATGGTGCTCAACGCGGCCCTCGCCGGTGGGGTGAGCGTGCTCGGCCCGGCCGTCGCCGACGCGACGATCGGCCGCAGCGCCTGGGGCCTGGTGCTGGCGGCGCAGACCGTCGGGATGGTCGTCGGCGGCGTCGTCGCACTGCGGCTGCGGGTACGCCGGCTGCTGCTGCTCGGGGTGGTCTGCATGGTCGCCGAGTCGTTGCTGCTGCTGGCGCTGGCCCTGACCCCGACGCTGGTGGCGCTGCTGGCCGCCGCGCTGGTGGTCGGGATCGCCGTGGAACAGTTCTCGGTGGCCTGGGAGACGTCGATCGCCCAGCACGTCCCGGCCGACCGGTTGGCCCGGGTCTACTCGTACGACATGTTGGGCTCGTTCGTGGCCATTCCGCTGGGGCAGGTGGCGGTCGGGCCGGCCGCCGCGGTGGTCGGTACCCGCGACACCCTGCTGATCCTCGCCGCGCTGGTGGTGCTCTCCGTGCTCGGGATGGTGTCCAGCCGGGCGGTCCGCCGGCTGGAGGCGTCGACGACCGGGGCCTGAGGCGTACGGCGGCCCGGCCGGCGTCGACGTCGGCCCGTTCGGGAACCGGCCGGTGGACCGGCGCGTGGTCGGACGTTTCGCGGAGCGGTGCCCGGCCGGCCCGCTCCGGTGGTGTGCCGCCCGCCCCGGTCGGGCGACCGGCGGGGACGGCGGTGGCCGGACGGCTGTCGGCAGCGGCCGGGCCAGCGCCGGTCGGGGGTGCGCCGGACCGCGCACCACCACGCGGTGGACCGGGTCGCGTCGGCCCGACAGTTACCGCGGGGCATTCCCGTTCGACGATGCGGAAAGGGCGGAACATCAGATCAATTGCCCGCCGGAGTCGCCATGCCCTTCACAATCGAACCCGTTCCGCACCCCATTACCCGGTGGTCGTCCGTCGCCGGGAACGGCTCAGTCGTGGAGCGTGACGTCGGGCAGTGGGCGGCCGGTGGCGTCGAACAGCGCGGTTCCGCAGTCACAGTGCTCGTCGGCGAGGCTCCCGGCCGCCGGCAGTTGCCAGACCAGCATCGCCCCGCAGCCCGGGCAGTCGAGGCTGACCAGGGTCTCGGTGGGTGGCGAGGCCCAGTCCCGTACCGGCTGGCCCTGGTGGGTCAGCCCGGTCGGCGGCTGCCCGCCGGTCCGCAGGACCAGCACCGGGTAGCTGTCGGTGCCGTCGTCGTGCACCGCGAGGGTGAAGCCGAGCGGTGCCAGCACGCCGGACAGGTGGTCGAGTTGGCGGATCGGCAGGTCGCCCCGGCCCAGCGTCGGGTCGGCCTCGGCGGCCCGCTGGACGACGTCGGTGTCGACGCCGTCCGGCTGTGCCCCGAAGACCCGGACCCGCCCGGCCACGAACGCCGCCAGGTCGCCGGGCTCCTCCTCGCCGGTCCAGTCCATCACGAACAGCACGCTGTCGACCCCGATGCCCCGGGCCCGCTCGTCGGGGGTGAGGGCCAGGTCCGCCAACTCCGTCACGACGGTCACGCTAGCAACCGTCGGGTGGCCGGCCGTGCGCGCCGGTCGCCCACCGTCGCCGCCCGCGTCGTGGCGGTGTGCGACGACCACCGGACGCGCGGGATCGGTGCGGACCCGGATGCGGCCGGCGTGCTTGACCCCTATGGAAGGGGAAACTAAACTCCGGCCGTTAACGTTCACAATCATTACAGTCGATATGTGCTGTCGAAACGCCGACGGTGACGTCCAGGTCATCCCCGTGGCGGCGCAGCAGATCGGTGCCGACCGGTTCGACGGAACCGGCAGGGCGCGTATCACCACCACCAGGAGGACGAAAGAAATGACGCAGGATCAGAATGGGCCGGCCGCCGGCGAGCGGAAAACACTGAGCCGTCGCGTCGTCCTGACGACGCTGGGCGCGCTGCCCGTCGCGGCGGCCACGGCGGCCCTGGGGGCCACGGAGGCCTCGGCCGCCCCGGCCAGCATCAACCTGTCGGCGTCCCGGCAGACGATCAAGGGCTACGGCGCGATGACCCACGCCGGCTGGATCGGCGACCTGACCGCCGCCCAGCGGGAGACGGCGTTCGGCACCGGTGAGGGCCGGCTTGGCTTCTCCGTGCTGCGCATCCCGGTCGGCGAGAGCCAGGCGGACTGGAGCCGTGACCTGGCCACGGCCAAGCGCGCGGCCGAACTCGGGGTGACCGTCTTCGCCTCGCCGTGGAACCCCCCGGCCAGCATGATCGAGACGTTCACCCGGGGCAGCCAGACCAACGCCAAGCGCCTGCGGGCCAGCTCCTACGCCGCGTACGCGCAGTACCTGAACGACTTCACCGTGTACATGCGCAACAACGGGGTGAACCTCTACGCCATCTCCGTGCAGAACGAGCCCGACTACGCCCACGACTGGACGTGGTGGACCTCCGGCGAGATCGTCAAGTTCCTCAAGGAGAACTCCGGGGTGATCAGCACCCGGGTGATGGCGCCGGAATCGTTCCAGTACGTCAAGTCGATGTCGGACCCGATCCTCAACGACGCCACCGCGCTGGCCAACGTCGACATCATCGGGGCTCACCTCTACGGCACCTCGTACTCGAACTTCCCGTACCCGCTGTTCAAGCAGAAGGGGGCGGGCAAGGAACTGTGGATGACCGAGGTCTACTACCCGAACAGCAACGCGAACTCGGGTGACGCCTGGCCGGAGGCGCTCGACGTCGGCGAGCACATCCACCGGTCCATGGTCGACGCCGAGTTCCAGACGTACGTCTGGTGGTACCTGCGGCGCAGCTACGGCCCCATGCGCGAGGACGGTCAGATCAGCAAGCGGGGCGCGATCATGGCCCAGTACGCCCGGTTCGTGCGGCCCGGATACGTCCGCGTCGACGCCACGGCCAACCCGGCGTCGAACGTCTACGTCTCGGCCTACCGGGGCGGCAACACCGTGGTCATCGTCGCGGTCAACAAGAACACCTCGGCGGTGAGCCAGCAGTTCACCCTCTCCGGTGCCACCGCGTCGGGCAGCGTGCAGAACTGGCTGACCGACGGCAGCCGTAACGTCGCCCCGCAGAGCGCGCTGACCATGTCCAACGGCTCGTTGACCGTCAACCTGCCCGCGCGCAGCGTGATGACGTTCGTGACCAGCGTCAACGGCACCACGCCGACCCCCACCCCGACCGTGACGCCCACGGGCACCCCGACGCCGACCCCGACCCCGACGCCCACCCCGACCCCCACCCCCACGGCGGGCGGCAGCGGACCCCGGGTCGTCTACACCATGAACACCTGGGCCTCGGGTTTCACCGCGAACATCGCGATCACCAACACCGGCACCTCGACGATCGACGGATGGACGCTGGCCTTCACCCTCCCGTCGGGGCAGAACATCACCTCGGGCTGGAACGCCACCTTCTCGCCGTCCAGCGGCCAGGTGAGCGCCCGCAACGTCAGCTACAACGGCACGATCGCCCCGGGTGGCACCGTCGAGGTCGGTTTCCAGGCCGACCACACCGGCAATACCGCGGAGCCGACCGCCTTCACCCTCACCGGCATCCCCTGCACGGTGGCCTGACCGGTCGACCGGAGCAACCCCGTACGGCCGCCGCGGACACCGCGGCGGCCGTA
>NZ_JBMDWU010000364.1:0-9589 GCF_048594385.1 Micromonospora sp.
CCCGGCCGTACGCGTCGGCCCGGCCCCACCGGCCGGGCACGTCCAGCAGTTAGATCCGGCCGAAAACGTCGGGCAGGGCCGGGTTCACCAGCAGGTTTTACCCGCAGGGCCGTAGCCCGAGGAGGGTGCCGAGCAGCATCAGCAGGGCGCCCGCGGACCACGACTGCGGTCGCCCGGCCATCGGCAGCTGCACCGGGTAGCCGGTGACCGCACGGGGATACCCGGCGATCACCTCCGGCACCGAACCCCCGACCAGGTCCGCCATCGCGAAGATGCCGTCGGCGACCCGGGCGGCCTCCTCGTCGTGGTGGTACCGCCGCAACCCGGCCGCGACGAGCGCGTTGTCCGACGGCCACACGGCGCCCAGGTGCGCGCCCACCGGGTTGTACGCCAACTGCCCGTCGGCGAACGTACGGACCCCGAAGCCGGAGAAGAGCTGCGGCCCCACCAGGTGGGCGGCGAGGGCGGCGGACCGGTCCTCGGCGACGATCCCGCTCCACAGCAGGTGCCCGAGCTGGGACGTCAACGCCACCACCGGGGTGCCGTCCGGCTCCAGTGCCGACGCGTAGTGCTCCTGGCGGGGCAACCAGAAGTCCCGGTTGAACCGTTCCTTCAGCGCGGCGGCCTGGCGCTCCAGCAGGTCGGCGTACTCGGGCTCGCCCCAGAACTCCCGGGCCAGGCGGGCTCCGCGCCGCTTCGCGTCGTAGGCGTAGCCCTGGAGTTCGCAGGTGGCCCTGGGCCCGGCGGGAGCCCGGCCGTCGGCGTCCACGATCGCGTCCGGCGAGTTGCGCCAGCCCTGGTTCACCAGCCCGTTGCGGGTGTTGCGTCGCTGGTAGCGCAGGTAGCCGTCGCCGGTCAGGTCCCCGTACCCGTCGATCCAGTCCAGCGCCATCCGGGCCGGGTGGCGCAGCTGCCGCACCAACGCGGCGTCGCCGGACCAGCGCTCGTACTCGTCGAGCAGGATCACGAACAGCGGGGTGGTGTCGGCCGCGCCGTAGTAGAGCCCGGTCGGCTGCTCGTCGAAGGCGGCCGACTCGCCGTACCGCAGTTCGCCGAGGATCTTGCCGGGTTCCTCCTCGTGCTGGTCGTCGAGCCGGCCGCCCTGGAGCAGGGCGAGCATGCGCAGCGTGTTCGGGGCCAGTTCGGGGGTGAACGGCAGGGTCATCAGGCAGGTGACCAGGGCGTCGCGGCCGTAGAGCGCCATCGCCCAGGGCAGACCCCCCACCGGCACCCGCCCCGAGTACGCCAGCGGGACGTAGCGCAGCGCGGCCAGGTCGGTCAGCGCCTGCTCGTACGTCGCCGGCAGCCGTTCCCGCTCGCTGATCAGCTGCGGCGCCCGGTCGAGCCAGTCGACCAGGTCGTGCCGCATGTCGTGGCGTACCCGCAGCCGGTGCGACTCCAGACTCTCCCGCAGGTCGTGCCCGCCCTCGCCCCGGATGGACATCCCGACGTGCAGGTCGGTGACCCACGTCCCGTGCGCCGGCACGGTGATCCGGTAGGTGAAGCCCCCCTCGTCGACGTCGGCCGGGGCGGTGCTGGAGACCGTCGCCTCCCGGGCGAACCGCTCCCGTTCGTAGCGCAGCCGCAGCACCGCCTCGGACGGGGAGGCGACCGTGGTGACCCGCCGGGGCGTCGGGCTGCGGATCTCCGAGGTGTCGGCGAAGTCCGCGCCGACCTCCATCCGCACCACGAAGTCGGCGGGCTCGGCGGCGTGGTTGAGCACGGTGAGCTGCTCGGTGAAGCTGTCGTCGATGGACCGGTGCCGGATCACCGACACGTCCGCGTCGACGTAGTGGCTGGCCGTGCCGGGGACCAGGAAGAACCGGGTCTCGAAGTAGGTCATGTCGTCGCGGGACAGGGCGTGCAGCCGCTGCCCGTCGATGGTGAGCACCCAGCGGCACAGGAACCGGGTGTCGAAGGAGAACAACCCCACCGGCGCCCTCGGGTCCACCTCCATGTCGCCGTGCGCGTCGCTGACGGCGAAGGCGTTACCGGCGATGATGTGGACCCGTTCCTCCCTCACCGGTGGCCGTCCCGTTCCCGGGCGGCCTCCCGGGGGTGCCGGGCGTCGGGCGGGCCGGGGAAGATCCGCCGCAGCATCATCAGCAGCCGCATGTTGCCCCGTATCGACAGGTCGTTGCGCAGCAGCGCGGTGGCGAGGTGGGTCCGACCCGACGCCAACCGGTCGAAGACCGCCCGGTCGGCGCGGACGACCAGGTCGGCATCGTCGGCGGAGCGGGTGACCTCGACGCGTTGGTCGCGGATGGTCAGCCGCCAGTGCGCGGTGTGCCCGTCCTCGGCGGCGTCCAGGCGCAGCGTCCCGCTCGTCGTCTCCGGGAGGTCGGGCCGCCGACTCCCGTCCCACCGCTCCAGGAACTCCGCCACCGACGTCCCCACGGCTGCCCTCCCCCACGGCGTGTCACGTGCCCGGTCAGCGTGCCGGTCGAGGGGGTGAGGCCGGCTCACCCGGACCGGATGAGGTCGGCGACGGGAGCGGGCGGGACCGGGCGCGGACGGTCAGGACCGCAGCAGGCCCCGCAGGTAGGCGGCCTGGCCGACGTGTTGGAGATCGTCGGCGGCGATGCTGACCAGCCGGACCCCGAGGGTCACCGGCGGGTCCCAGCTCTCGTCGACCACCCGGTCCAGGTCCGCCGGACGCAACCCGGCGAGGAACGTCCGGGTCCGCTCGGCCACCGCCCGGTGGTAGTCGACGAGCGCCTGCGCGCTGTCCGGCCGGACCGTGGCGACCTGCTCCGGGGTGTGGCCGTAGCCGGTGTCGGCCGGGTCGGCGGGCAGCCCGAACCGGGCCGCCCGGTCACCGGTGACCCACACCTGGTCGACCCCGAGCAGGTCGGCGACCTGCTGGTCCTGGATCCGGGTGAGGTGCCAGACCAGCCAGCCGACCGGGTTGGCACCCGGACCGGGCCGCCGGCACAGCTCCTCGGGGCTGAGCCCCTCCACCGCCGCGTCGACCAGGTCGGGCAGGTGGTCGTAGATTCCGGTCAGCAGGGCGTCGACGTTCACCGGGGCCTCCTCGTAGCGGCGTACCCGATCGGGATACCGCAACCGGAGCCCGACAAACCGCCGCGCCGGACGATCCGGTGGCCCGCGCGGGCGTACCCCGGGGTCAGCGCGGCGGTTCGGGGCGGGTGATGGCCCAGCTGCCGCCGTGCCGGTCGTGCAGCAGCACCTCGCGCGGCGTGCCGTTGGCGGCGCTGACCTGCGCGCCGGCCGCGCGGGCGCGGCGCAGCACCGCGTCGGCGTCGGCGGCGGTGACGGTCAGCACCGGCAGCCCGCCGGTGGCCCCGGGCGGGTCGGTCCACTCGCTGACCGTGAACCGGTGACCGTCGACGACGAGGTCGGCGGCGAGCACCCGCCCGTCGGGGAGGCACTCCTGGCGGTACGGGACCGCACCGAAGACCCGGGTGTAGAACGCGATGGCGTCGGACGCGTCGGTGACCGTGAGGTGCGGCACGGCTGGTGGGTGCTCGGATGTCATGACGTCGGTGCCACCTTCCCGGTCGACCGGTGACGGAACCGTCGCATGTGACGGTAGGCGGGCCGGCCGCCGCACCGGCACCCTTACCCGACCCCTGAACCGTCCCGACGGCAGGTCGTGCCCGGCGCGCCGGGACCCCGGTGGCGGAGCGTGGTGGGGGGTGGTGACGGGCCGGTCGTCGCACTAGCGTCGGCGGCACGGGGCCGCACCGTGCCCCCGTGCGAATCCGGAGGGGCGTGGACCGTGTCGCTGCTGGCCGCGATGTCATCGTCGGTGGACGACCGTCCGGATCTTCTCCGGGTGGGTGACGTGTGCCTGTCCCGGTCCCGGCTGCTCGCCCTGGCCACCGCCGTCGCCGACGACCTGCGCGGCCTGGACCGGGTCGCGGTCGTGACCACCCCGACGATCGAGACCGTGGTGGGGGTGGTGGGCGCGTTGCTGGCGGGTACGGCGGTGGTGCCCGTGCCGCCGGACGCCGGGCCCCTGGAGCGGGAACACATCCTGCGCGACTCGGCGGTCGGGGCCCTGCTCGCGCCGGCGGGCACGACCCCGCAGGACGCTCCGGCGGCGGACGGGTTGCCTGTCGTCCCGGTCGACCTGCGCCGGGTGTCGGCGACCACCCATCCGGAGCCCGGACCGGAGCGGACCGCCCTGATCCTCTACACCAGCGGCACCACCGGCGCGCCCAAGGGGGCGCTGCTGACCCGGGGGGCGATCGCCACCTGCCTGGACGGGTTGGCCGAGGCGTGGGCGTGGACGCCGGACGACCTGCTGGTGCACGGCCTGCCGCTGTTCCACGTGCACGGGCTGGTGCTCGGGGTGCTCGGCCCGTTGCGGGTCGGTGGCCGGCTGCACCACGTCGGCCGGCCGCAGCCCGAGCGGTACGCGGCGGCCGGCGGGACGCTCTACTTCGGCGTACCGACGATCTGGTCGCGGATCGCCGCCGCGCCGGCCTCCGCGCGGGCCCTGCGCGGCGCGCGGGTGCTGGTGTCGGGCAGCGCGGCGCTGCCCACGACGGTCTTAGACGACCTCACCGGGTTGACCGGGCACCGGGTCGTCGAGCGGTACGGCATGACGGAGACCCTGATCACGGTGAGCGCCCGCGCCGACGGCCCGCGCCGTCCGGGCGCGGTCGGGGTGCCGCTGCCCGGGGTACGCACCCGGATCGTCGACGAGCAGGGCCGGGACCTGCCCACCGACGGTACGGCGATGGGCGAGCTGCTGGTCACCGGCCCGACCCTGTTCGACGGCTACCTGAACCGGCCGGACGCCGACGCGGCGAGCCGTACCGCCGACGGCTGGTTCCGCACCGGGGACGTCGCCACGGTCGGCCCGGACGGTTGGCACCGTATCGTCGGCCGGGCGAGCACCGATCTGATCAAGAGCGGCGGGTACCGGATCGGGGCGGGTGAGGTGGAGGAGGCGCTGCTGGCCCACCCGGCGGTGCGCGAGGCGGCCGTGGTGGGCCTGCCGCACCCGGACCTGGGGCAGCAGGTCACCGCGTACGTGGTCGGCGACGGGGTGACCGGGCCGGAGCTGGTGGACTTCGTCGCCCGGCACCTGTCGGTGCACAAGCGGCCCCGGGAGGTCCGGCTGGTCGACGCCCTGCCCCGCAACGCGCTGGGCAAGGTGCAGAAGAAGCGCCTCGTCGAGGGGTGAGCCGTCAGACCTGCACGGGCGTCGACTGCACCCGCCGCAGCCACGAGTCGGGGCGGGGGCGGGTACGCCACTCCCGGGGGTAGCCGACGGAGACCTCCTCGAACCGCACCCCGTCGTGCCAGGTCACCCGGGGGATGTGCAGGTGCCCGTAGATCACCGCGCTGGCGTGGAAGCGGCGGTGCCAGTCGGCGGTGAGTTCGGTGCCGCACCACTGGGCGAACTCGGGGTAGCGCAGGATGTCGGTGGGCATCCGGACCAGCGGGTAGTGGTTGACCAGGATCTTCGGCACCGCCGGGTCGCTGCCGGCGAGCCGGGTCTCGGTCAGCGCCACCCGGGACCGGCACCAGGCGTCCCGGCTCGGGTGCGGGTCGGGGTGCAGGAAGACCTCGTCGGCGCAGACCACCCCGGCGGCGTGGGCGCGGGCCAGTGCCTGTTCCTTGCTGGTGACGCCCGGCTCGCGGAACGAGTAGTCGTAGCCGACGAACAGCGGCGCGACCAGCAGGGGGCCGCCGGGCCCGGTCCAGACCGGGTAGTCGTCCTCGGGGGTGGCCACCCCCAGGTCCCGGCACTGCCGCACGATGGCCTGGTAGCGGGCCTCGCCCCGCAGCCGGACCGGATCCTGCGAGTGGGTCCACAGCTCGTGGTTGCCGGGTGCCCAGATCACCTTGGCGAACCGTTCGGCGAGCAGCGTCAGCGCCCAGGTGACGTCGGCGAAGAGTTCGGCGACGTCCCCGGCGACGATCAGCCAGTCGCCGGCCGCGCGGGGCCACAGGCTCTCCACGATCTTCCGGTTCTCCGGGTACGCCACGTGCAGGTCGCTGACGGCGTAGATGCCGGCGTTCATCGGGTGTGGTCCCCTCGTTCGTCCGGTGCGCACGGCGGGGCGCGGCTCCGGGTCGGCTGGTGCGGTCCGGCTCGGGTTCAGTGCGGTACGGCGACGACGGTCAGGGTCAGCCCGGCGTCGTGCAGGTAGCGACCGTCGAAGTCCCGACCGCGGCCGGGGACGAGGACGTGGCCGGTGAAGGTACGTCCGGCCGGGTGCAGGACGATCCGCGCCTCGTCGAAGCCGAGGAAGATCCCGGTGATCGGGAACCACGCCTTGTAGAGGGACTCCTTGGCGCTGAACAGCAGCCGGTCCCAGTGCGGCCCGGGGGCGTCGGTGGTCAGCCGGTCCACCATGGCGCGTTCCTCGGGCAGGGCGATCGCGTCGAGCACCCCGTCGGGCAGTGCCTCGTCGGGTTCGGCGTCGATGCCGATGGAGCGGACGTCCGCGCAGCGGGCGACCACGGCGGCCCGGTAGCCGGCGCAGTGGGTGAGGCTGCCGACCACACCGGACGGCCAGACGGGTGCCCCCCGGTCGCCGGTGAGCACCGGGGCGGGCGGTACGCCGAGGGCGCGCAGGGCCCGCCGGGCACAGGTACGGGCGGTGGTGAACTCCCGCAGCCGCTTCTCGACGGCGCGGGCCACCAGCGCGGCCTCCTCGGGGTACAGCGGCTCGGTGTCGGTGTCGTCGAACGCCTCGACGGCGACGACGCCCGGTGGCGTGATCCGGTCGATCATGCGTCGGCCAACGGCCGGATGGTCCAGGTGTCGCCTGTGTGGAGGAGGGTGGTGAGTTGTTGTTCGGGGGTGTCGGTGGTGGTGTTTCGGGCGGTGGTGATTTGGTGTTGGACGAGGGTGTCGTAGGTGGGGCGTTGGGTTTGGCGGAGGACGCCGATGGGGGTGTTGCGGAGGTCGGGTTGGGGGAGGCGGGTCAGGGCGAAGGCGTAGGCGGGGTCGGTGATGGTGGTGTCGTGGATGACGATGTCTTCGGGTGGGGTGGTGGCGGTGTCGCGGATTTCGAGGCCGAAGCCGTGGGGTGGGTGTACGACGCAGTGTTGTTGGTTGTGGCCGAAGGTGATGGGTTGGCCGTGTTCGAGGCGGATCAAATAGTCGTCGCGGGTGTCGGGTTGTTTGAGTTGGTCGAAGGCGCCGTCGTTGAAGATGTTGCAGTTTTGGTAGATCTCGACGAAGGCGGTGCCGTGGTGTTCGGCGGCGGCGCGGAGGACGGTTTGGAGGTGTTTGCGGTCGGAGTCGATGGTGCGGGCGACGAAGGTGGCTTCGGCTCCGAGGGCGAGGGAGAGGGGGTTGAAGGGGGAGTCGGCGGATCCGGCGGGGGTGGATTTGGTGATTTTGCCGGTTTCGCTGGTGGGGGAGTACTGGCCTTTGGTGAGGCCGTAGATGCGGTTGTTGAACAGCAGGATCTTGAGGTTGACGTTGCGGCGTAGGGCGTGGATGAGGTGGTTGCCGCCGATGGACAGGGCGTCGCCGTCGCCGGTGACGACCCAGACGGACAGGTCGGGGCGGGTGACGGACAGTCCGGTGGCGATGGCGGGGGCGCGGCCGTGGATGGAGTGCATCCCGTAGGTGTTCATGTAGTAGGGGAAGCGGGATGAGCAGCCGATGCCGGAGATGAAGACGGTGTTGGCGCGGGGGATGTTCAACTCGGGCATGAATTGTTGGACGGCGGCGAGGATGGCGTAGTCGCCGCAGCCGGGGCACCAGCGGACTTCCTGGTCGGATTTGAAGTCTTTGGTGGTGAGTTTCACGGCGACGGGTTCAGGCATTCTTCACAACCTCTTCCAGCATCGTCTCCAGTTCGGCGGCGGTGAAGGGTAGGCCGCGGACCTGGTTGTAGGTGATCGCGTCGATCAGGTATCGGGCGCGGATGACCTGGGCGAGTTGGCCGAGGTTCATCTCGGGGATGACGACCCGGTCGTAGGCGGCGAGGATGTCGCCGAGGTTGCCGGGGAGGGGGTTGAGGTGGCGTAGGTGGGCCTGGGCGATGGGTTGGCCGCGGTGGCGCAGGGTGCGGCAGGCGGCGCCGATCGGGCCGTAGGTGGAGCCCCAGCCGAGCACGAGGGTCCGGGCGGTGCCGTCGGGGTCGTCGACGTCGAGGTCGGGCACGTCGATGGCCTCGATGCGGGCGGCGCGGGTACGGACCATGTAGTCGTGGTTGGCCGGGTCGTAGGAGATGTCGCCGGTCTTGTCGGCTTTCTCCAGGCCACCGATGCGGTGTTCCAGGCCGGGGGTGCCCGGGACGGCCCAGGGGCGGGCCAGGGTGGCCGGGTCACGTAGGTAGGGCAGGAACGTGACGCCGTCGTCGCCGTTGGGGGCGGTGGTGAACTCGACGCGCAGGTCGGGCAGGGCATCGACGTCGGGTAGCAGCCAGGGTTCGGAGCCGTTGGCGACGTAGTTGTCCGACAGCAGGATCACCGGGGTGCGGTAGGTCAGGGCGATGCGGGCGGCTTCGAGTGCGGCGTGGAAACAGTCCGACGGTGACTTCGCGGCGATCACCGCGACGGGGGCTTCACCGTGACGGCCGTGCAACGCCATGTTCAGGTCGGCCTGTTCGGTTTTCGTGGGCAGACCCGTGGACGGGCCGGCGCGTTGCACGTCCACCACGACCAGCGGCAACTCCAGGGCGACGGCCAGGGAGATCGTCTCGGACTTCAGGGCGACACCCGGGCCGCTGGTCGTGGTCACTCCCAGGGCACCGCCGTAGGAGGCGCCGAGCGCGGCGCCGACCGCGGCGATCTCGTCTTCGGCCTGCATGGTGACCACACCGAGCCGTTTGTGTTTCGACAACTCGTGCAGGATGTCCGACGCCGGGGTGATCGGATACGCGCCGAGGAACACCGGCAGACCCGACCGCACCCCCGCCGCGACCAACCCCAACGACAGGGCGGCGTTACCGGTGATGTTGCGGTAGGTGCCCGGCACCATCTTCGCGGGTTTCACCTCGTACCGCACCGAGAACGAATCGGTGGTCTCGCCGTAGTTCCAACCCGCCTTGAACGCCGCGATGTTCGCCGCGACCAGATCCGGCCGCTTGGCGAACTTCCGCTCCAGGAACCGCAACGTCGACTCGTACGGACGGGAGTACATCCACGACAACAAACCCAACGCGAACATGTTCTTCGCCCGCTCGGCGTCCTTCTTCGACACCGACAACTCCGCCAACGCCCCCACGGTCATCGACGTCAACGCCACCGGATGCACCACGAACCCGTCCAGCGTGTCGTCCTCCAACGGGCTGACCGCATAGCCGACCTTCACCAGGTTCCGGCGGGTGAACTCGTCGGTGTTCACGATGATGTCCGCACCCCGACGCAGATCACCCAGATTCGCCTTCAACGCCGCCGGATTCATCGCCACCAACACGTTCGGCGCGTCCCCCGGCGTCAGAATGTCATAATCGGCGAAATGCACCTGGAAACTCGACACCCCCGGCAACGTTCCCGCAGGCGCCCGAATCTCCGCCGGGAAATTCGGCAACGTCGAAATATCGTTACCCAACTGCGCCGTCTCCGAGGTGAACCTGTCCCCCGTCAACTGCATCCCGTCACCCGAGTCACCAGCAAACCGGATCACCACCCGGTCCAACTGACG
>NZ_JBMDWU010000365.1:0-13444 GCF_048594385.1 Micromonospora sp.
ACCGGGCCTTCATCGTGGCGACCTGGTCCATCTTGTCTTCCTTGCGCCGCTCGATGTGCGCCAGCACCATCGCCCCGATCGCCGCCGTGATCAGCAGCGCGGAGGTCAGCTCGAAGGCCAGGACGTACTTGGTGAACAGCAGCCGGGCGATGCCCTGCACGTTGCCCTCCGCGTTGGCCTGGTCCAGGCCGACGGCGGTGACCCCGTTCAGCGCCCGGTACAGGCCGGTGCCGACCAGCCCGGCGAAGCCGAGCCCGAGCACCACCGCGGCGACCCGCTGGCCGCGCAGCGTCTCGATCAACGAGTCGGAGGCGTCCCGGCCGACCAGCATCAGCACGAACAGGAACAGCATCATGATCGCGCCGGTGTAGACGATGATCTGCACCATGCCGATGAACGGCCCGGCCTGGAGCACGTAGAACACGCCCAGGCAGAGCATGGTGAGCACCAGGAACAGCGCCGAGTGCACGGCGTTGCGCGCCCAGACCATGCCGATCGCGCCGATCAGCGCCAACGGGGCGAGGATCCAGAAGGTGACCTCCTCACCCCCGGACACCTGGCCCGCCGCGGCGAGCACCGTGGACGTGTTCATGCTCCGGCTCCCTTGCCCGCCGCCCGCTGGGCCGCCTGCTCGGCACCCGGGAAGGTCACCCCGGGGTGCTCCTCGACCTGGTAGCGGCCGGGCCCCATCGGCGACTGCTCGGCACCTGCCGACGTGCCCGGGTTGGTCAGCGCGCCGACGTAGTAGTCCTTCTCGCTGTCACCGAGCCGCATCGGGTGCGGCGGCTGCTCCATGCCTTCGAGCAGCGGAGCGAGCAACTGCTCCTTGGTGAAGATGAGGTCCTGCCGGTTGTCCCGGGCCAGCTCGTACTCGTTGCTCATGGTCAGCGAACGGGTCGGGCAGGCCTCGATGCAGAGCCCGCAGAAGATGCACCGGGCGTAGTTGATCTGGTAGACGCTGGCGTACCGCTCACCCGGCGAGAAACGCTGCTCGTCGGTGTTGTCGCCGCCCTCGACGTAGATCGCGTCCGCCGGGCAGGCCCAGGCGCACAGCTCGCAGCCGATGCACTTCTCCAGGCCGTCCGGGTGCCGGTTGAGGATGTGCCGCCCGTGGTAGCGCGGCGCCGAGACCGGCGGCTTGAACGGGTAGTCGGTGGTGACGACCTTCCTGAACATGTGCGAGAAGGTGACCCCGAAGCCCTTGAACGTTCCGGTGATCGTGCCCACGTCACACCTCCCTGGAGTCCGAGCCGGTGGCGATGTTGGCCGGCTCCCGCTCGGCGACCACGCGCTTGGTACGCGGGCTCGGTGGTACCTGTAGATCCAGCGGGGGCAGCGGGAAGCTGCCGTACGGCCGGTTGTCGGCCTGTTCCTGCGGGGTCGGCTTCGGGGCCGGCTTGCGGCTCGGCCACAGCAGCGTCGCCAGCAGCAGCACGCCCGCGCCGATGGCGGTGGCGAGCAGCCGGTCCCGCGACTGCCAGTCCTCGATGGAGCGCAGCCCGGCCAGGACGAGGATCCAGACCAGGTTGATCGGCAGCAGCACCTTCCAGCCGAAGCGCATGAACTGGTCGTAGCGCAGCCGGGGCAGAGTGCCCCGGAGCCAGACGAAGACGAAGACCAGCATCAGCACCTTGCCGAAGAACCAGAGCATCGGCCACCAGCCGGTGTTGGCGTCGGCCCACAGGGTGATCGGCCAGGGGGCCCGCCAACCGCCGAGGAACAGCGTCGTGGTGACCGCGGACATGGTCACCATGGCGACGTACTCGGAGAGCATGAACAGCGCGAACTTCAGCGAGCTGTACTCGGTCATGAAGCCGGCGACCAGCTCCGACTCCGCCTCGGGCAGGTCGAACGGCGCCCGGTTGGTCTCACCGACGGTGGCGATGAAGAAGATGATGAAGCTGGGCAGCAGCAGGATCGCGTACCAGCCCGGCGCGGGGATCTCGACGCCGCCGATGGTGAGCCGGGTGGCGTCCCCCTGGGCGGCGACGATCCCGCTGGTGGACATGGTGCCGGCGGTCATGAACACCGCGACGATGCTCAGCCCCATCGCGACCTCGTACGAGATCATCTGGGCGCTGGAACGCAGGCCGCCGAGCAGCGGGTACGTCGAGCCGGAGGCCCAGCCGCCGAGCACGATGCCGTAGACGGCCAGCGACGAGCAGGCCAGCAGCACCAGCACCGCCACCGGCACGTCGGTGACCTGCAACGGGGTCCGGTGGCCGAAGATGCTCACCATCGGGCCGAACGGGATCACCGACAGCGCGGTGACCGCACAGACCACCGAGATGACCGGGGCGAAGAAGTAGACCACCTTGTCGGCGGCCTTCGGGAGGATGTCCTCCTTGAAGGCCATCTTGAGGCCGTCGGCGAGGGTCTGCAGCAGGCCGAACGGGCCGACCTGGTTGGGGCCGGGCCGGACCTGCATGTAGCCGACGACCCGCCGCTCGAACCAGACGCCGAGCAGGGTGGCGAGCAGACCGAAGACGAAGGCAAAGACGATTTTGATAAGGACCAGCCACCACGGGTCCCTGCCGAAGTCCGCCAGTGTCGGGTCCTGCGCCAGGAGGGTGTTCACTGTGCACCTCCGGAGATCCGGACCACCGTGCCGGACGCCACGCCGAGGCTGCGCCGTACGGTCGAACCGGGCGAGTTGGTCGGCAGCCAGACGACGCCGTCGGGCATCTCGGTGATGGCCGCCGGCAGGGTGACCGCACCCCGGTCGGTGCCCACCGTGACCGGGTCACCGTCGGCCACGCCGAGCGTCTCGGCGGTGCCCTTGCCCAGCCGGACCACCGGCGGACGGGCCGTGCCGGCGAGGTGCTCGTCACCGTCGGTGAGGCTGCCCAGGTCGATCAGCTGGTGCCAGGTCGCCAGCACCGCCTCGCCCGCACCCGGCTGGGGCACGGTCGCCGGGGCTACCGACGGGCTGACCGGCCGGTCCGCCCGGGTCGGCGGCAGCGCGCCCAACTCCCGGCGGATGCTCGACACGTCGCCGGTGCCGAGCCGGACGTCGAGCTGCGCGGCGAGCGCGTCCAGCACCCGGGCGTCGGTCATCGCGGCGGTGTGCAGCACCGCCTCGAAGGTGCGCAGCCGGCCCTCCCAGTCGAGGAAGCTGCCGGCCTTCTCGACCACCGGGGCCACCGGCAGCACCACGTCGGCCCGACGGGCCACCGCCGAGTTGCGCAGCTCCAGGCTGACCAGGAAAGGCACCGCGTCGAGCGCCTGCTCGGCCAGCCTCGGGTCGGCCAGGTCGGCCGGGTCCACGCCGGCCACCACCAGGGCGCCGAGCTGACCGTGCGCGGCGGCGGCCAGGATCTGGTCGGTGTCCCGACCGGCCTGGCTGGGGATCACCCCGGCCGGGATGTCCCACGCCTCGCCCAGCTCGGCGCGGGCCGACGGCTCGGTCACCGGACGCCCGCCGGGCAGCAGGTTGGGCAGGCAGCCCGCGTCGACCGCACCCCGGTCACCCGCGCGCCGCGGCACCCAGGCCAGCTTCGCACCGGTACGCCGGGCGACGTCCGCGGCGGCGGAGAGGCCACCGGGTACGCCGGCCAGCCGCTCGCCGACGAACAGGATCGCGCCCTCGGCGCTCAGCGCCTCGGCCACCGTGTCGTGCTCGGCGAGCACGCTCGCCTCCTCGCCCGGCACCACCCGGGCCAGCTTGGCCCCAAGCTTCTCCAGGCCCCGGGTGGCGAACGGGGCGATCGCGTAGACCGTCAGCTTCTTCTTCAGGTACGCCTTGCGCAGCCGCAGGAAGAGGATCGGGCACTCCTCCTCCGGCTCCAGCCCGACCAGCACCACCGAGGACGCCTTCTCCACGTCGGCGTAGGTCACGTCGGTGACCCCGGCGACGGTGCTGGCCAGGAAGTCGGACTCCTCGCGGGAGACCGGCCGGGCCCGGAAGTCGATGTCGTTGGTGTTCAGGGCGACCCGGGCGAACTTCGCGTACGCGTAGGCGTCCTCGACGGTCAGCCGGCCGCCGGTCAGCACCGCCGTGCCGCGACCCTCGTCGCGGGCGGCCCGCAGCCCGTCGGCGGCCCGGGTCAGCGCCTCGCTCCAGGACGCCTCCCGCAGCTCACCGGACTTCTCGTCGCGGACCAGCGGGGAGGTGAGCCGGTCGAAGGCGCGGGTGTACTGGAAGCCCCACCGCCCCTTGTCGCAGTTCCACTCCTCGTTGACCTGCGGGTCGTCCCCGGCGAGGCGGCGCAGCACCTTGCCCCGCCGCCAGTCGGTGCGCTGCGCGCAGCCGGCCGAACAGTGCTCGCAGACGCTCGGGCTGGAGACCAGGTCGAACGGGCGGGCCCGGAACCGGTACTGCGCCCCGGTGAGCGCACCGACCGGGCAGATCTGCACGGTGTTGCCGGAGAAGTACGAGTTGAACGGGACGTCACCCTCGTCGCCCTCCGCGCCGTACGCGTCGTCCCGGTAGATGTTGATCTCCTCGGCGGACGACCGGCCCATCAGGTCGATGAACTTGTCGCCGGCGATCTCCTCGGAGAACCGGGTGCAGCGCTGGCAGAGCACGCAGCGCTCCCGGTCGAGCAGCACCTGGGTGCTGATCTCCATCGGCTTCTCGTACTCCCGCTTGTGCTCGTGGAAGCGCGAGTCGGTACGGCCGGTGGACATCGCCTGGTTCTGCAGCGGGCACTCACCACCCTTGTCACACATCGGGCAGTCCAGCGGGTGGTTGACCAGCAGCAGCTCCATCACCCCCTCCTGCGCCTTCTTGGCGACCGGGGAGGTGAGCTGGGTGCGGACCACCATGCCCTCGGCGACGGTCTGGGTGCAGGAGGCGACCGGCTTGCGCTGCCCCTCCACCTCGACCAGGCACTGCCGGCAGGCGCCGGCCGGGGCCAGCAGCGGGTGGTCGCAGAACCGGGGGATCTCGGTGCCCAACTGCTCGGCGACCCGGATCAGCAGCGCCCCCTTGGGGGCGGTGACCTCGACGCCGTCGATGGTGAGCGTTACGGTCTCGGCGGCCTTCGCCACGTCGGTCATCAGTGGGCTCCAACCAGCTGCTTGTCGGAGAGCTTCGGCGCGGTACGCCCCTCGATGTAGTCGAGGTAGTCCTGCTTGAAGTACTGCAACGACGAGGTCACCGAGCTGGTCGCGCCGTCACCCAGACCGCAGAACGAGCGGCCGAGGATGTTGTCGCAGGTGTCGAGCAGGGTGTCCAGGTCCTCGTGGGTGCCCTGGCCGGCGAGGATCCGCCGGTAGACCCGGACCATCCAGTAGTTGCCCTCGCGGCACGGGGTGCACTTGCCGCACGACTCGTGGTGGTAGAACTCCAGCCACCGGTAGGTCGCGTAGACCGGGCAGTCCTGGTCGGAGAAGATCTGGGTGGCCGTGGTGCCCAGGATCGAGCCGGCCGCCGCCACCCCCTCGAAGTCCAGCGGCACGTCCAGGTGCTCGGCGGTGAGCAGCGGGGTCGACGAGCCACCGGGCGTCCAGAACCGGAGCTGGTGACCGGGCTGCATCCCGCCGGCCAGCTCGATCAGCTCGCGCAGGGTGACGCCCAGGCCGCACTCGAACTGACCCGGGTTGGCGATCCGGCCGGACAGTGAGTAGATCATCGGCCCGGACGACTTCTCGGTGCCCATCGACTTCCACCAGTCCGCACCGCCCAGCACGATGTACGGCACGCTGGCGATGGTGCCGACGTTGTTGACCACCGTCGGGCTGGCGTACAGGCCGTGGGTGGCCGGGAACGGCGGGCGGAGCCGGGGCTGACCCCGGAACCCCTCCAGCGAGTCCAGCAGCGCCGTCTCCTCGCCGCAGATGTACGCCCCGGCACCGGAGTGCACCACGAGTTCCAGGTCGAACCCGGTGCCCAGGATGTTGCGCCCGAGGTAGCCCTTGGCCTGCGCCTCGGCCACCGCGTTACGCAGCCGGCGGGCGGCGTGCACCGCCTCGCCCCGGATGTAGATGTAGGCCCGGCTGGCCCGGATCGCGTACGAGGCGATGATGACCCCCTCGACCAGCGAGTGCGGGTCGTGGGTCATCAGCGGCAGGTCCTTGCAGGTGCCCGGCTCGCCCTCGTCGGCGTTGACCACCAGGTAGTGCGGCTTGCCGTCACCCTGCGGGATGAAGCCCCACTTGAGGCCGGTGGGGAAGCCCGCGCCACCCCGCCCACGCAGCCCGGAGTCCTTGATCAGCTGGATCAGGTCGTCCGGGTGGGCCTTGAGGGCCTTACGCAGCGCGGCGTAGCCGTCGAGATTCTCGTAGGCGCCGATCCGCCAGGCGTCCGGGGAGAGCCAGCGGCGGGTCAGCACCGGGGTCAGCTTGGCCAGGGTCTCCGGCCGGGGAGTGGTCACTTCTTGGCCCCCGTCTCGCTCGCGACGGCGGAGCCCGCGCCCGCAGCGCCCGTTTCCGCCTCGGCTTCCTTGAGGTTGCGCTCCTGCGCGCCGGCCTCGTCGCCGGCGGGCTTGCCGTCACCGGCGGGGGCGTTCGCGGCCACCCCGGCCGCCTGCGCCGCCTGCGCGTCGCGGGTGGCCGGTGGCGCGCCGTCGGTCGGGACCCGGGTGCCGGGGGCGTCCGGCACGGCGGTGGCCGCGTCGGGCTGCCGGGTCTCGGCGGTACGCACCTGCGGCGACTTGTCGTCCGGGGCCTTCACGTCCGGCGCGGTGCTGCCGGTGACCTGCTCCGGCTTCGCCGCCGGGGTGGCCGGCGCGGAAGCCTTGGCGGCTTCGGCCTTCGCCTTGGCCTCGGCGGCGGCCCGGTCGGCCTCGGCCTTGCTGCGGATCGGGGTCTTCGGGTCGTAGCCCGGTGCCGTGATGCCGTGCTGTTCGGCCAGGCGCAGGCCACGCAGGGTGGCCTCGCCCGGTCCGCCGTCGGCGACCGCGCCCTCACGCTCGTCGGCGAAGCCGGCGAGCTGCACCGCCATCTCCTTGAGCGTGCAGAGCCGGGCACCCCGGGTCGGCATCGGCCGGCCACCGGCGCGCAACTCGTCCACCACACCGACCGCGCCCTGCGGGTCGACGCCGTCGAAGAAGTCGTAGTTGACGGTCATCACCGGGCCGTAGTCGCACGCCGCCAGGCACTCGGCGTGCTCCAGGGTGATCTTCCCGTCGGCGGTGGTCTCGTCGTGCCCGACGCCGAGGTGCTCGGCGAGCGTGTCGTAGACCTCCTGCCCGCCGAGCACGTTGCACATGGTGTTGGTGCAGACGCTGACCAGGTAGTCACCGGTGGGCCGGCGCTTGTACATGGTGTAGAAGGTGGCCACCGCGCCGACCTGGGCCTTGTTCAGCCCCAGCACCTCGGCGCAGAACGCCACCCCGGCCGGGGAGACGTAGCCCTCCTCGGCCTGCACCAGGTGCAGCAGCGGCAGCAACGCCGAGCGGGACCGGTCGGCCGGGTACCGGGCGATGATCTCCCGCGCCCGGACCCGGGTCTCTTCAGTAAACGTCGTCATCGGTCACAACCACCCATCACGGGGTCCAGCGAGGCGCCACCGGCGATCACGTCGGCGATCAGGCCGCCCTCGGCCATCGCCGGGAGGGCCTGGAGGTTGACGAAGCTCGGCTCCCGGTAGTGCACCCGGTACGGCCGGGTGCCACCGTCGGAGACCGCGTGCACGCCCAGCTCGCCCCGGGGCGACTCGATGCCGACGTACACCTGGCCCGGCGGGACCCGGAAGCCCTCGGTGACCAGCTTGAAGTGGTGGATCAGCGACTCCATCGACTGACCCATGATCTTGGCGACGTGCTCCAGCGAGTTGCCCATGCCGTCCACGCCGATGGCGAGCTGCGCCGGCCAGGCGATCTTGCGGTCGGCCACCATCACCGGCCCCGGCCGCAGCCGGTCCAACGCCTGCTCGACCAGCTTGAGCGACTCCCGGATCTCGGCGAGCCGGACCAGGTAGCGGCCCCAGACGTCACCGTCCGGGTGGGTCGGCACGTCGAACTCGTACGTCTCGTAGCCGCAGTACGGCATGGTCTTGCGCAGGTCCCAGGCCAGGCCGGCGGAGCGCAGCACCGGGCCGGTGACGCCGAGCGCGACACAGGCGGTCACGTCGAGCACCGCGACGCCCTGGGTTCGCTCGGTCCAGATCGGCTGCCCGGAGAGGAGGTCCTCGTACTCCTTGAGCTTCTTCGGCATCATCGCGAGGAACTCGCGGATCTTGACGATCGCGGCGTCCGGGACGTCCTGCGCCACCCCGCCCGGACGGACGTACGCGTGGTTCATCCGCAGGCCGGTGATGGTCTCGAAGATGTCGAGGATGTACTCCCGCTCACGGAAGCCGTACAGCATGATCGAGATCGCGCCCAGCTCCATGCCGGTGGTGGCCAGCCAGACCAGGTGCGAGGAGATCCGGTTCAGCTCCATCATCAGGACCCGGATCGTGGTGGCCCGCTCGGTGATGTCGTCGGTGATGCCGAGCAGCTTCTCCACCGCGAGGCTGTACGCCGTCTCGTTGAAGATCGGGGCGAGGTAGTCCATCCGGGTCACGAACGTCGAACCCTGTACCCAGTTGCGGTACTCCAGGTTCTTCTCGATGCCGGTGTGCAGGTAGCCGACGACCGAGCGGGCCTCGCGGACCGTCTCGCCCTCCAGCTCCAGGATCAGCCGGAGCACGCCGTGCGTCGACGGGTGCTGCGGACCCATGTTCACGACGATCCGCTCGTCGTTGATCGGGTCGGTGCCGGAGACGACCTGGTCCCAGTCCCCACCGGTGACGGTGAAGACCCGGCCCTCGGTGGTCTCCCGCTCGGTCGCGTAGTTGGACGTGGTCACTGCGCCAGCCTTCCGTTCGCGACTGCGGGGCTCCGCTTCGCTGCACTCCTCGCGCTCACTGGTACGACCTCCTGCGGTCCGGCGGCGGGATCTCGGCACCCTTGTACTCGACGGGGACGCCGCCGAGCGGGTAGTCCTTGCGCTGCGGGTGGCCCTCCCAGTCGTCGGGCATCAGGACCCGGGTCAGGTTGGGGTGGCCGTCGAAGATGACCCCGAACATGTCGTACGCCTCGCGCTCCTGCCAGTCGGCCGTCGGGTAGACGGCGGTGACGCTGGGCAGGTGCGGGTGCTCGGCGGAGACTGCCGCCTCCAGCCGGACCCGACGCCGGTAGGTCATCGAGGTGAGCTGGTAGACCACGTGCAGCCGGCGCTCGTCGGCACCGAGGTAGTCCACTCCGGACACCGAGGAGCACAGCTCGAAGCGCAGCGCGAGGTCGTCCCGCATCACCTGGCACACCTCGGCGATCCGCTCCGGGCGGACGTGCAGGGTCAGCTCGCCCCGGTCGACGACGACCTTCTCGATCGCGTCGCCGAACTGCGGGTACGCCTCCTCCAGCGCGTCGCGCACCTCGTCGAAGTAGCCCCCGTACGGCCGGGGGGCCTCCTCGATCGGGGTGCGGTGGCGGACCAGGCCGCCGTAGCCGGACACGTCGCCGGTGCCCTGCATGCCGAACATGCCACGCCCGGCGGGGCTGGACGGCGGCAGCTCGGCGGGAGCACCGCTGGTCGCACCGGCCGGGGTGACGGGTACCGGCACCCCGCCGTCGTTCTTCCTGTCGTTCGGCGCGGTCACCGTGCCTGCCCTCCGTTCGCGACTGCGTCGTCCCCTGCCCGCGACTGCGGGGCTCGCTCCTCGCGCTCCTCGCGCGGGCGGATGGGGCTCCGCTTCGCTGCACTCCTCGCGCTCACTTGGGGCCCCTCTGCGACTGGAGGTGGTTCTGGGCGTTCATCCAGTTCTCGATCCGCAACTGCTCCTCGCGCCCCTCGCGGACAGCCTTCGTCCACTCGGCACGGCGGGCCTTGTCGTTGCGGTACGACGACGGCATCGAGCCGTACGGCACCACGGGCACGTCGCCGCGTTCCAGGCGGGCCGCCTGCATCTTGCGGCCGTTCGGGCCCAGCGGCTCGTACATGATCTTCTCGCGGAGCTTGAGGATCGCGTCGATGAGCATCTCGGGGCGGGGCGGGCAGCCCGGCAGGTACATGTCGACCGGGACGACGTGGTCGACGCCCTGGACGATCGCGTAGTTGTTGAACATGCCGCCGCTGCTGGCGCAGACGCCCATGGAGAGCACCCAGCGGGGCTCGGCCATCTGGTCGTAGATCTGGCGCAGGACCGGGGCCATCTTCTGGCTCACCCGGCCGGCCACGATCATCAGGTCGGCCTGGCGCGGCGAGGCGCGGAAGACCTCCATGCCCCAGCGGCCCATGTCGTAGTGCGGGCCCCCGGCCGCCATCATCTCGATGGCGCAGCAGGCCAGGCCGAAGGTGGCGCCCCAGACGGACGACTTCCGCGACCAGTTGACCAGCTTCTCCACGGAGGTGAGCAGGACGCCGGCGGGGAGTTTCTCCTCGATGCCCATCTGACGTTCCTCCCTCAGTCCCAGTCCAGCCCGCCGCGCCGCCACACGTAGGCGTACGCGACGAAGACCGCGACGATGAACAGGACCATCTCCACGAAGCCGAAGATCGGCAGGGCGTCGAAGGAGACCGCCCAGGGGTAGAGGAAGATGATCTCGATGTCGAAGACGATGAAGAGCATCGCCGTCAGGTAGAACTTGATCGGGAACCGCCCCCCGCCCACCGGCTGCGGGCTGGGCTCGATCCCACACTCGTACGCCTCGAGCTTGGCCTTGTTGTAGCGCCGGGGACCGGCGAAGCGGGCGGCGGCCACGGAGAACAGCGAGAACGCCGCGGCGAGGGCGAACAGCCCGATGATCGGTGCGTAAGGCGAGAGCGACATCTTTTCTCCTGCTCGTCCTTCCCCTGCCCCAGGTGCTTGACAAAATTCACACTATTCACATCCACCGTGACGTCCGTCAGCGGGGGTCGATCTCTTGTCCCGCCCGCGACCGCCGTTGGCCTCGGGCGGGTCGGTCTAGACGGCCGGGGCCGCCTTCGTCATCGCGTTGATGACCCGGTCCATCGCGTCCCCGCCGCGCGGGTCGGTCAGGTTGGCCAGCAGCTTGAGCACGAAGCGCATCAGCATCGGGTGCGGCATGCCGTGCTTGGTCGCCATCCGCATCACCTCGGGCCGGCCGATCAGCTTGACGAAGATCCCGCCGAGCCGGTAGTAGCCACCGAACCGGGCCTTCAGCTCCTGCGGGTACGCGGTCAGCGCCCGCTCCCGCTCCGGGCCGGCCGGCCGGGCCAGTGCCTGCACGATGACCTCGGCGGCCAGCTCGCCGGACTCCATGGCGTACGCGATGCCCTCGCCGTTGAACGGATTGACCATGCCGCCGGAGTCGCCGACCAGCAGGACCCCCCGGGTGTAGTGCGGCACCCGGTTGAAGCCCATCGGCAGCGCCGCGCCGAGGATCGGGCCGTCGGCGTTCGCCTCGTCGGTCATCCCCCAGTCCGCCGGGGTGTTGGCCAGCCAGTCGGTGAGCAGCCGCCGGTAGTTCGTCTTGCCGAACGCGGAGGAGGAGTTGAGCACGCCGAGGCCGACGTTGACCCGGCCGTCACCGAGGCCGAAGATCCAGCCGTAGCCGGGCAGCAGCGCGTCGCTGTCCTTGCTGCGCAGCTCCAGCCAGGACTCCAGGTAGTCGTCGTCGTGCTTGGCCGGTGAGCGGTAGTAACGCCGCACGGCCACGCCGATCGGCCGGTCCTCCCGCTTGGCCAGGCCGAGGGCGAGCGGGAACCGGCCGGAGACGCCGTCCGCAGCGACCACCAGCGGGGCGTGGAAGGTGGCCGGCTCCCGGTCGGGGCCGACCTCGGCGGTCACCCCGACCACCCGGTCGTCGCCGTCGAGCACCGGGCCGATGACGTTGACGTTGGTCCGCAGCTCGGCACCGGCGGAGACCGCCCGCTGGGCGAGCAGGTCGTCGAAGTCCAGCCGGGTGCGGACCAGGCCGTAGTTGGGGAAGCTGGCCAGGTCGGGCCAGTCCAGTTCGAGGCGTACCCCGCCGCCGATCACCCGCAGGCCCTTGTTGTGCAGCCAGCCGGCCTCGGGCGAGGTGTCCACGCCCATCCGGATGAGCTGCCGGGTCGCCCGGGGAGTGAGCCCGTCCCCGCACACCTTCTCGCGGGGGAACTCGGTCTTCTCCAGCAGCAGCACGCGTACGCCGTGCCGCGCCAGGTGGTACGCCGTCGCCGATCCGCCGGGACCGGCGCCCACCACGATCACGTCGGCGTCGTTCTCCACCGAAGTCATCTGCGCCTCCTCCCGCACGCTCGTGAAATGCTTCACAAGCCCGATCGGGTTGGAGTCTATGACCGTGGTTACTCCGCTGCCGGGTGAGGGGTACCTAACTTCCTGGAAACATGCCGGTCGGGGTGGGTTCGTCCCTCAGTGCCGGGCGACGTCGAGCCCGTCCTCGGGCCGGATCGCCGCCGGCAGGTGGTCACGCAGCGCTCCGCCGGCCGCCCGGTCGAGGGCACCCAGCACCTCGGCCACCACCTGACGGACCTCGGTCGGGTCCGCGCCGGCCAACTCTCTGAGCTGGGCGACCAGCTCGGCGGCATCGTCGTCGCCGAGGGCCGTCGGGTCGGTGGGCACTACTCCGGTCATGCCGGGGAGCTTACGCGCCGAAAAGCGATAAATATGGACATCAGGGAAAGATGTCGTTCACCCTCGGTCAGGTTCGGACGGCCCGGTGCAGGGCCACCACCCCGCCGGTCAGGTTGCGCCACGCCACCCGGCCCCAACCGGCCGCACCGACCCGCGCCGCCAGGGCCGCCTGGTCCGGCCAGGCCCGGATCGACTCGGCCAGGTAGACGTACGCGTCGGGGTTGCTGGACACCGTCCGGGCCACCGTCGGCAACGACCGCATCAGGTACGACAGGTAGACCGTCCGGAAGGCCGGGTTCACCGGCGTGCTGAACTCGCAGACCACCAGCCGCCCGCCCGGCCGGGTCACCCGGGCCAGCTCCCGCAGGGCCGCGTCGGGGTCGTTGACGTTACGCAGGGCGAAGGAGATCGTCACCGCGTCGAACGAGGCGTCGGCGAAGGGCAGCCGCAGCGCGTCCCCGGCCAGCAGCGGCACCTCCGGACGGACCCGCCGGCCGGCCTGCAGCATGCCCTGCGACAGGTCCGCGCCCACCGCGTACGCCCCGGAGCGGGCCAGCTCCTGCGTCGACACGCCGGTGCCGGCACCCACGTCCAGCACCCGCTCGCCGGGGAGCAGCCCGAGCGCCGCCCGGGTGGCCCGTCGCCACGACCGGTCCTGCCCGAAGGACAGGACCGTGTTGGTCAGGTCGTAACGGGCGGCCACCCCGTCGAACATCGCGGCGACCTCGGGTGGCGACTTGTCCAGGCCGGCGCGCTGGCCCTGCGGGGTGCGACTCACCCCTCCACTCTGCCAGCCTGACCCCACCCACCCACCGCTGGGTCCGACCCGACCCGGGTCGGCCGGCGGCCTGCCGGCGCGGGGGTGGGACGGACGCACGGCGGGCGGGGTGGATGACCACCCCGCCCGCCGTCCTACCGTGGTACGGAAGACCTGCCTCCGGTCAGCTCCGCGGCTTCTCGTCGCCCGGTGCCACCAGC
>NZ_JBMDWU010000366.1:0-5752 GCF_048594385.1 Micromonospora sp.
GGGGGGGGGGGGGGCGCCGCGGGGGGGCGCCCCCCCCCCCCCCCCCGCCGCACGCGCCCCGGACGGGCCCCACCCGCCCGGGGCGCGTTTGCCTGTCCGGCCAGGGGGAAATCGCCGCCGATCCCGCCGGACACACCTGCCGGACCGGGACAACGGGGGAGGATTCGTGGCAGTGACCCACCGTCCGTCGGAACGTCCGCCGTCCGGGCCGCCACTGCGGGTCGCGATGCTCGTGCCACCCTGGCTGTCGGTGCCACCACCGGGGTACGGCGGGCTGGAGCAGGTGGTGCACGGGCTGGTGGACGCGCTGGTCGGGCACGGGCACCGGGTGACCCTCTTCGGGGCCGGACGGCAGCACGGCACCACCGCCGACTTCGTCTCCACGATCGACGAGTTGCAGTACGACCGGCTGGGCGAGTCGCTGCCGGAACTGGCCCACCTGGCCCGGATCAACCGGCTGGTCTCCGCCGTCGACTTCGACGTGATCCACGACCACACCACGATCGGGCCGCTGGTGGCCGCCCGCCGTGCGGTGCCCACCGTGGCCACCGTGCACGGCAACCCGGTCGGCGAGTACGGGGCGGTGCTCGGCGACACCGACCACGGGGTGGGTCTGGTGGCCATCTCGCACGCCCAGCGCCGGTCCAACCCCACCCTGCCCTGGGTGGGTACGGTGCACAACGCCCTCGACGGCCGGGACGTGCCGGTCAAGCGGGAACCCGGCCGGGGCCCGGTGCTCTGGCTGGCCCGGTTCAGCCCGGACAAGGGCCCCGACACGGCGATCCGGGCCTGCCGGGCGGCCGGCCTCCCGCTCACCCTGGCCGGCAAGTGCAACGAGCCCGCCGAGCGCCGGTACTTCGCCGAGGTCGTCCAGCCGATGCTGGGCCACGACGTCGACGTGGTCATGAACGCCGACCGGGAGGCGACCCTGCGGCTGCTGGTCGACGCCCGTTGCCTGATCATGCCGATCCAGTGGGAGGAACCGTTCGGCATGGTGATGGTGGAGGCCATGGCGACCGGCACGCCGGTGGTGGCGCTGCGCCGGGGCGCGGTGCCCGAGGTGGTGGTCGACGGCGTGACCGGGCTGGTCCGCGACGACGCCCGGGAGCTGCCGGCGGCCCTACGGGAGGTGGTCCGGCTCGACCCGGCGGCCTGCACCGCGCACGTGGCCGAGCACTTCTCCACCGAACGGATGGCCCACGGCTACGAGGCGGTCTACCGGGCCGTCGCGTTCGGCACGGCCCCACCGCTGCGCCGGCCCGTCGGGCTGCGTACCCGGTGACAGGTACGCGGCGGGTCGGCGCGGGCGCTCAGACGGTGGTCGCGGCCAGGTCCCGGACGGCGGCGTCGAGCTGCCGGCCGTACGCCGGGGTGATGCCCCCCTCGTCGATGCGGCGGGTGACCTTCTCGCGCAGCGCGGTCACCTGAGCGGGCACGTCGGAGCGGCCCTCGGCGGCGGACCGGGTCAGGTTGGCCAGCACGTTGCGCAGGTCCAGGCCGACGTCCTCGCGGACCTCGCCGGTGCGGACCCCGTCGTCGATCAGCCGGCGCATCCGGTCGGCGGCCTCGGTCAGCCCGCCGCCGCCCTGGCCCCCGTCCGGGGTGGTGGCCGGCGGGCGCGACGGCGCGGGTGCGCTGGTGGCCCGCCGGGGGGCCGGCGGCGCGGTGGGGTCCGTCGCCGGCTGGGTACGTGACGGGGACGGTTCGGTCACCGGGGTCTCGCTGCGCCCGGCGACCGGCGGGGTGTGGGTGCCGGGTTCCAGCAGCGGGGCGAGCAGGAGGCCCGCCGCCGCGGTCAGCACCACCAGCACCCCCACCGCCACCAGCGGGCGGCGCGACGGCGGCAGCAGCTCCGGCTCGGCGGTCCCGTCCCCCGGGCCGGCCCGCCGGGCGTCCGGATTGCCGGTGTCCGTCGTCGCCACGGCCCCGGCCCGGCCACCGGCCGCACCACCGACCGCGGCCCCGCCGGCCGGCGCGGTGCCGTCACCGGGGCCCGCCGTGACACCGCCCGCCGATCCGGCACCGCCCGCCGCTGCCGCACCGATGCCCGCTGCCGCGCCGACGGCGACCGGCCTACCGGGCCGGTCGCCCGGGGCGTCGCTCCCGGGGACGGCGGGCAGGGTGACCGTCGGGGAGAGCATCGTGGCCGCCTGCGGATCACCCGGCAGCAACTGGTCGCGCAGCGCGGTGGCGACCTGGTGCGCGGTCGGCCGTTCGTGCGGGTCCCGGGCCAGGCAGCGCAGGCAGACGTCGACCACCACCGGGGGCAGCCCCGGTACGCCGTCCAGCGACGGCGGTCGCTCGTCGGCGATCGCGGCGGCGAGCTGCTCCCAGGTCTCGGCCGGGTACGGCGGCTGGCCGGTCAGCGTCTCGTAGAGCAGCACGCCGAGGGAGTAGACGTCGGTCGACGGCTGGGCCGGTGCACCGTCCAACCGCTCCGGCGCGACGTACGCCGGGGTGCCGAAGGTGCCGCCGTCCTCGTCGTCGTCGGGGGTGCCGGCCTGGGTGGCGATGCCGAAGTCGAGCACCTTCGCGCCGACCCGGGTCATCATCACGTTCGCCGGGGTGATGTCCCGGTGCACGATGCCGAGCCGGTGTGCCGCCGCCAGCGCCTCGGCCACCTGGGCACCGATCTCGACCGCCTCCGGCCAGGGCAGCGGACCCTCGCTCAGCCGGTGCTCCAGCTCCTCTCCGGTGAGCAGCTCCATCACCACGAACGAGGTGATCTCGCCGTCCGGGGCGAGCGCCTCGCCGTAGTCGTGCACCGCGGTCACGTGCGGGTGGACCAGCTGGGCGGCCGAGCGTGCCTCCTCGCGCACCATGTCGCGGAACCGGGCGTCGGCAGCCAGCGACGGCGCGAGCACCTTGACCGCGACGACCCGGTCGAGCACCTCGTCGCGGGCCCGCCAGATCACCGACATCCCGCCGGCCCCGATCCTGTCGAGAAGCCGGTACCTGCGGGCCAGCAACCTACCGGCGTTCAGGGCTGCCATCAGTGTTCGCACCTGCCTGGGGTTCGGGGTGGTGTCAGGTTGCGCGAATGTGTCCCCCCTGTCAACGGTTGTCCACTTGCCCGATGACCCTCCGCAGTGGCGGTTTCGCCCACCGCCACCGGTTGTCGGGCGCGTGCGGCGGTGACCAGCGGCTGCACCACGGTCACGGGCGGTGGCGTGCCAGGATGAACGGCATGAGTGGCGGTCCGGTGGCGTTCGTGCTCGGCGGCGGGGGAGTGCTCGGCGCGGTCGAGGTGGGAATGCTGCGCGCCCTGTTCCGGGCCCGGATCCGCCCCGACGTCGTGCTCGGCACCTCGATCGGCGCGGTCAACGGCGCGCTGGTCGCCGCCGACCCGTCCGAGGCGGTCACCGACCGGCTGGTCCGGCTGTGGGCGTCCCCGGAGGCGAGCGAGGTGTACGGCGACTCGGTCGCCCGGCAACTGCGCCGCTTCGCCGCCCGTACCCACCTGCACTCGCCCCGGCCGCTGCGCAAGCTGCTGGAGGGGGAACTGGGCGCGGACACCACCTTCGCCGACCTGAAGGTGCCGTTCCGCTGCTGCGCGGCCAACATCGAGCGGGCCGCCGAACACTGGTTCCACACCGGACCACTGGTGTCGGCGGTGCTCGCCTCCGCCTCCGTGCCGGGGCTGCTGCCACCGGCACAGATCGACGGCCAGCACTACATAGACGGCGGGATCGTCAACTCGATCCCGATCGGCGAGGCGGTCGCCGTCGGCGCGACGCAGATCTTCGTCCTCCAGGTGGGGCGGATCGAACGGGAGCTGACGCCGCCCCGCCGGCCGTGGGAGATCGCCCAGGTCGCGTTCGAGATCGCCCGCCGGCACCGGTTCGCCCGGGAGATGGCCGCCCTGCCCGAGGGGGTACGGGTGCACGTCCTGCCGACCGGCGGGCTGGAGCCGCGCGACGACAGCCCGTGGGCGTACCGGGACATGGCGGCGGTGGGGCGGCGGATCAGCCGCGCGTACACCGCGTCCCGGCACTACCTGGCGACCCTGGACCGCTGATGCCGCTGCCCCCTCGGTGGGTACGCCGGCTGCTGTTCGCGCCCGGGGTGATCCTGCTCGCGGTCACGGTGCTGACCACGGTGCCGGTCTGGGCGCTGCTCGCGCTGGCCGCGTCGCCGTTCGTGCCGGGCCGGTTGCGCCCGCTGCGGCTGCTCTGGATCGGCTGCGTCTACCTGGTCTGGGACGCCGCCGCGCTGGTCGCCCTCTTCGTGCTCTGGCTGGCCTCCGGGCTCGGCAGGTGGAAGCGCACGCCGGCCTTCCAGCGGGCGCACTACGTGCTCGCCGGCTGGTTCCTGCGGGTGCTGTTCTGGCAGGCCCGGTGGACGCTGCGGCTGAGCATCGACGTGGTCGGCACCGACCCGGACACCGCCCTGCCCGGCCGGCCGGAACTGGTGCTGTGCCGGCACGCCGGCCCGGGTGACTCGTTCATCCTGATCCACTCCCTGGTCAACTGGTTCCAGCGGGAGCCCCGGATCGTGCTCAAGGAGACGCTCCAGTGGGACCCGGCGATCGACGTGCTGCTCAACCGTCTGCCCAACCGGTTCATCGCCGCCGGTGACGGCCGAAACGAGGCGGTCCGGCAGATCGGCCACCTGGCCACCGGGCTGGACGACGACGACGCCTTCGTGATCTTCCCGGAGGGTGGCAACTTCACTCCCGGCCGACGCGTACGGGCCATCTCCAAGCTGCGCGCGCTCGGGCTGGAGCGGATGGCGGTGCGCGCCGAGCGGATGCAGCACGTGCTCGCCCCGCAGCCCGGCGGGGTGCTCGCCGCCCTGGACGCCGCCCCGGAGGCCGGCGTGATCTTCGTGGCGCACACCGGCCTGGACCGGATGCTCACCGTCGCCGACGTGTGGCGCGAACTGCCGATGGACAAACGGATCGTGATGCGGTTCTGGTCCGTACCGCCCGAGGACGTCCCGACCGGCCGGCAGGAGCGGATCGACTGGCTTTTCGACTGGTGGGACCGGATCGACAGGTGGATCGCCGACAACCGGGACAGCGTGACGGCACGGTGAACGCACCGTCACGGTCGACCGGTTCGCCGCCGTTCCCGCGTAAGGTGCGCAGGTGGACCAGATCTGCGTGGTGACGACGGTGGTGGACTCGCGCTCCGTCGCGGACCTGATGGCGGCCGCCGCGGTGGCCGGGCGACTGGCGGCCTGCGCCCAGGTCGGCGGCCAGGTCGACAGCACGTACTGGTGGCGGGCCGGGGTGGAGACCAGCACCGAGTGGTCGGTGCAGTTCAAGACCGCCCCCGACCGGGCCACGGCGCTGGTCGCCCAGATCCGGTCCAACCATCCGTACGAGGTGCCCGAGATCCTGGTCACCTACGCCGAGAGCGGCGACCGGGCATACGCCACCTGGGTGCACGAGAACACCCGTACCTAGGTACGGGCACTCTGGCCTCCGGTTGCGGCCCACCGGCAGGATGGCCGGGTGCAGAACACCGGTTACCCCTGCCCCCGCTGCGGAGCACCCGCCGAGCTGACCCGTGGGTGCGCCGGCTGCGGGCTCGGGCCGTACCCGCCTGCCGCCGAGGTGGTCCGGTTGGACCGGGAGATCGTCGCCCTCGGCCGGGAGGTCGAGCGGGCCCGGCAGGCGTACCAGGGGCTCGGTGGCCGACTGCTCGCGGCGCAGCGCCGGCGGGCGGAGCTGGCGGCCCGCATCCGCCGGGAGATCCCCGCCCCGGTCCCGTTCGTCGCGGCGGTCCGTCCGCCCGCGCCGGCGCCC
>NZ_JBMDWU010000367.1:0-11312 GCF_048594385.1 Micromonospora sp.
CCAGCGCCCCCGCCATGAGCTGCGCGTAGTCGGCGAACCGGGCCGCCGTGTCGCGGGCCGGCCAGCCACCGGCGTCCTCCAACTCCTGGGGCAGGTCCCAGTGGTAGAGGGTGAGCCACGGCTCGATGCCGTTGGCCAGCAGCTCGTCGACCAGCCGCCGGTAGAAGTCCAGGCCCTCCTGGTTGGCACCGCCGGTGCCGCCGGGCTGCACCCGCGGCCAGGAGACCGAGAACCGGTACGACTTCAGGCCCAGCTCGGCCATCAACCGGACGTCGTCGGGCATCCGGTGGTAGTGGTCGCAGGCCACGTCCCCGGTGTGCCCGGAGACCACCCGCCCTTCGGTGTGACTGAACGTGTCCCAGATCGACGGGGTCCGGCCGCCCTCGGCGGCGGCCCCCTCGATCTGGTACGCGGCGGTCGCCGCGCCCCACAGGAAGCCGGGCGGGAAGGTCAGTTCCGGCCCCTGGTCGAGTACGCCGACAGCGGGCGGGTGGGTCGGGTTGCTCACGACTTGACGGCGCCTTCCATGATGCCGCCGATGATCTGGCGGCCGAACACGATGAACACGATCACCAGGGGCACGGTGCCGATGGCGGTCGCGGCGAACACCTGCGAGTAGTCGGTGTAGTAGGCGTAGGACAGGAATGCCAACGACACCTGCAGGGTCGGGTTCTCCGGGGTGAGCACGGCGTACGGCCAGAGGTAGGAGTTCCAGGTCTCCATGAAGGTGAGCAGGCCGAGCACGGCGGCGGCGGGGCGCAACGCCGGCAGCACGATGTTCCAGAAGATCCGGAAGGTGCTGGCGCCGTCGACCCGGCCCGCCTCGATCAGCTCGTCGGAGATGGCCTGGATGGCGTACTGCCGCATCATGAACACGCCGAAGGCGCTGACCAGGAAGGGCACGGTCACCGCGTAGAGGGTGTCGTACCAGCCGAGGTCCTGGATCATGCCCCAGAGCGGGATCAGGCCGAGCTGGGTCGGAATCATCATGGTCACGATGATCGTCAGCAGCAGGGCGTTGCGGCCCCGGAACCGCAGCTTGGCGAAGGCGAAGCCGGCCAGCGACCCGGTGATCACCACCGAGACGGTCACCACCGCGGAGACGATCACCGAGTTGAGCAGGCCGGTGAGGAAGTTCGCCGCGTCGTTGTCGAGCACCCGGCCGAAGTTCGCGCCGAACTCGCCGGCCGGGGTGAACGGCGGCGGAACGTCGTTGATCTGGTCGAGGCTACGGGTGGCGATGACCACCATGTAGTAGAACGGGTAGACCGAGAAGAGCACCGCGACGACGAGCGCGATGTAGAGCAGCGGACTGGTGCGCCAGAGGCGCTGGGATGCCTTGTTCACGGCGCGGTCCTCACTTCACCGAACGGCGGACGAGCAGGAAGTTCACCAGCGAGACCAGGGCGATCATGACGAACATGGCCCAGGCCACCGCTGCGCCGTAGCCGGCGGAGCTGAGGTTCTCGATACCGAGCTCGTACATGTACATCGCCAGGGTCTGGAACTCGCGCTGGTCGCCACCGATGATGTTGCCGTTGCCGAAGACCAGCGGCTCGGTGAAGAGCTGGAGCCCACCGATGGTGGACAGGGTGACCACGAAGACGAAGGTGGGGGTCAGCATCGGCAGGGTGATCCGCCAGAACTGCTTCCACTGGTTCGCGCCGTCGATCGCGGCGGCCTCGTAGAGGTCCTTCGGGATGGCCTGCATGCCGGCCAGCAGGATCAGCGTGTTGTAGCCGGTCCACCGCCAGTTGACCATGGAGGCGATGGCCGTCCAGGAGCTCCACTTCTGGGCGTCCCAGTCGACCGCGTCGACGCCGACCAGGCTGAGCACCCAGTTGATCAGACCGAAGTCGCGCTGGAAGAGCATCCCGAAGACGATCGCCACCGCGGCGACGGAGACCACGTTGGGCATGAAGATGGCCATCCGGAACAGCGTCCGGGCCCGCAGGAAGGTGCGGTTGAGCATGGTGGCCAGGAACAGCGCCAGGAGCAACTGGGGGATCGTCGACAGGATGAAGATGCCGAACGTGTTGATCGTGGCGTTCCAGAAGTACTCGTCGGTGAACAGCCGGGTGTAGTTGTCGAACCCGATGAAGCTGTGGTCGCCGATGAGGTCCCAGTCGTGCAGCGACATCCACGCGGTACGCAGCATCGGGTAGAACCCGAAGATGCCGAAGATCACGAAGAACGGCGCGATGTAGAGGTAGGGCGAGAGCTTCAGGTCGAGGCGGTTCAGGGTGATCGCCCGGCTGCGCCGCCGGGGAGGTGTGGGGGGTGGTGCGCTGGGCGACGGCGGCGCCGTCGTGGCCGAGAGGCTCATGCGGGGTCCTTTCCCGGCTCCGGCGGGGCCGGTGAGGCGGGCGGTACGTGGAACGGGGGGACGCCATTGGTGGCGCCCGGGACATGCCCGGACGCCACCGCCGGTGGTGGTGCAGTGATCAGAAGGCGCCCTGGGTCTTGGCGTCCTTGAGGAACTGCTCCCAGGCCTTGTCCTTGGGGGACTGCCCGTTCTCGTACGAGCGCAGGGCCGGCTCGAACGCGTTCTCCTTGATCGCCTGGTGCTTCGGGCCGAGGTGCAGCGGCTGGATCTTCTCGACGCTCTCACCGAAGATCTTGCCGGTCGGCGCACCGCTGAAGTACTCGTTGGTGTAGCTGGTGAACTCCGGGTTCTTCAGCGCCTCGAGGTTGGTCGGCAGCGGGCCCTTGAGCTTGAACGCCTCGACCTGGCTCTTCGCGTTGGTCAGGTACTCGGCGAGCTTGGCCGCCTCCTTGGGGTACTTGCTCTGGGCCGGCACGGCCAGCCAGGAGCCGCCCCAGTTGCCCGCGCCGCCGGGAACCGGCGCCAGGTCCCACTTGCCCTTGTTCTCCGGGCCGGAGTTGTCGGCGACGATACCGAGCATCCACGACGGGCAGAAGGTGGCCGCGAAGGTGCCCTGCTTGAAGCCGGCCGACCACTCGGGCGACCAGGTGGCGCTCTTCGCGGAGATCTTCGCGTCGGACATCGCGACGGCGGTGTCCCACGCCGTCCTCACCGCGGCGCTCTTGTCCGCGATGACGTTGTCCTCCTTGTCGTAGAACAGGTCACCGCCCTGCTGCACCATGACCGCGCTGGCGGCGGTGGTGGCCGAGTCGATCAGGCCCTTGTTGGTGGCCGCCCGGTACTTCTTGCCGGTCTCGATGAAGGCGTTCCAGTCCGGCCAGAGCGCCGCCACCTGGTCCCGCTCGGTCGGCAGACCGGCCGCGGCGAACAGGTCCTTGCGGTAGCAGACGCCGAGGCTGCCGACGTCGGTGGGCAGGCCGATCAGCCGCCCGTCCGCCGCCTTGCCCAGCTCCCACTTCCACGGCAGGTATTCCTTGCTGTGGTCGGCGATCAGCGGCGCCAGGTCGGCCCAGTTCGCGGGGTTGGTCTTGAACTCGTTGAGGATGCCCTCTTCGAGCGCGGTCACGTCCGCGGCGCCCTTGCCGGTGGCCAGCGCGCGGACCACCTTCGGCCGGTACTCGTTGAGCTGCGCGGTCTTGCGCAGCTCGACCTTGATGCCGGTGTCCTTCTCGTACTGCTTGACGATCTCGTCGTATCCGAACTCACCGAAGGTGTCGACGACCAGCTTGCTGGGCTTGCCGCCGGCCTCCTTCGGCTCGTCGTCCTTGCCGCAGGCCGCGAGACCGCCGATGGCGGTTACTGCGGCCAGGGCGGCGACCGCGAACCGGTTACGCCGCGTGGTGACGCTCATCCTGACCCCTTTTCGATGGTGAGGCTGGGTGGTGTGTGGTGGGGGGTGCTGTCGCACGTCCCGGCCGGTCCGGCGGTGATCGCCGGTCGGTCTGGGATGGTCGCGGGTGATCCGCGCCACGCCCTTGGGAACGCTCCCATGAGATTGCCGGGAGGTGTCGGGGGTGTCAATAGACCGTTGGGAGCGTTCCCAGATCGTTACCAGCTATCGCGTTTACCCCGCCTCATGTGATGGACCCGGCGGAGACGCCGATCAACAGAAGCGGCGCAGCAGGGTGGTCGCCCGCCCGGCGTCGAACGCCGTCGGGTCGTGCCCGGGGCCCGCCCAGTCCCGCATCGTGACATGCTCCGGGTGGTGCGGATCGGCCAGCGCCGCCAGCAACAGGAGCTGCCCGGCCGGGCCGCCGACCCCCTCCGGCGGGCAGGCCCGCGCCCCCTGCGGGCAGCTCGGGTAACGCTCGTCCGGGTCGGCGGCGAGGACGTCCTCCACCACCAGTTCGTGCTCCCACCAGTCACCGAAGTCGTAGACGTAGCCGAACCGGCTGCCCTTGCCGGCCACCGCGTCCAGCCGGGTGTCCAGCTCGTCGTGCACCACCGGCTCGGCGTCCGGGTCCGGTTCGCCGTACTGCACCCCGTCGATCTCGAACGCGTGCAGGTGGCAGTCCCGCCAGCCCATCGCATGCTGCACCACCCGGTGCAGCCGGTCGAGGGTGTAGCCGCCGGGGACCAGCACCCGCCGCCAGACCGACGGGCGCACCCCGGTGAGGGACACCTTCAGCTGGAAGATCTGACGTGACATGCTGCCCCCTCCACCCACCGCATAGGCTGCCGGCATGATCTGCCGAGCGTGCCGACAGCGGCGGCACGACGACTGCCCCGGCCGGAAGTGGTGCGACTGCCAGCACCGTACCCCCGCACCCACCCCTCCGGTCACCGGTCCGGCCGGCGAATGAGCGTCGGAATCCCGATCCGGCGGATCTGGCCCACGCCCGCCGACGGCCCGTTGGACGACGCGGCACTGACCGCGCTCTACGCCCGCGCCGACACCCCCCGGCTGCGGGTCAACTTCGTGGCCAGCGCGGACGGCGCGGTCACCCTGGACGGCTACTCCGCCGGCCTCTCCGGCGCACCGGACAAGCGGGTCTTCGGCCTGCTGCGGATGCTGTGCGACGGGCTGCTGGTGGCCGCCGGCACGCTGCGCCACGAGGGCTACAAGGCGGTGCGGCTCAGCCCGGAACGCCGGGCCTGGCGACGCGCGCACGGCCTGGCCGAGTACCCGACACTGGCGGTCGTCTCCCGGTCGCTGCGGCTCGACCCGGCCCAGGCCGCGTTCGCCGACGCGCCGGTGCGCCCGGTCGTGCTGACCACCGGGACGGCCGTCGCTCCCCCGGGCCTCACCGACGTCGTCGACCTGGTCCGGGTCGGCCGGGACGACGTCGACCTCGCCGCCGGCCTGACCGCGCTGCGCGAGCGGGGACTGGGGCAACTGCTCTGCGAGGGCGGCCCACACCTGTTCGGCGCGCTCACCGCCGCCGACCTCGTCGACGAACTCTGCGTCACCGTCGCCCCCCTGTTGGCCGGGGCCGGCCCGGGGCGGATCAAGGCCGGCCCGGCCAGCCCGCCCCGCCCGCTGCCGCTGCGGCACACGCTGGCCGCCGCCGACGGCGTACTCATGCTGCGGTACGCCCGCGACACGCCCGGCGTCGGCACCGCCGGGGCCGCGCCCGTCGGCTGACGGCACCCGCCCGGCGGACACGGCGCGGGGCGTGGGCCACCCGGTCGGTGTGCCCACGCCCCGCGGTCGAGGACGTCGGGGCCGGCGTGTCGACGCCGGCCCCGGGGGTCAGCTGACGCTCACGCCCGCCCAGGCGGCGGCGACGGCCTTGTACTCGGCGCTGGTCGCGCCGTACAGGTCGGTCGCGGCCGACAGGCTCGCCGTCCGGGCGCCCTTGTAGTTGGTGGTGGAGGTCATGTAGCGGGTCAGCGCCCGGTACCAGATCGCCCCGGCCTTGGTGTTGCCGATGCCGGCGACAGTGGTGCCGTTGCAGGTCGTGCTGGTGCCGTACGACGAGGTGCCGCTACCCACCGCGAGCAGGTAGAAGAAGTGGTTCGCCACGCCCGAGGAGTAGTGCACGTCCAGGCCGCCGACCGAGCTGCTCCAGCAGTCCGCCGACTTACCGTCCTTGGAGGGCTTGTCCATGTAGCGCAGCGGGGCGCCGGTGCTGCGCAGCTTCTCGCCGATCAGGTAGTCGCCCGGGTCCTTGGCGCTGGCCGCGTAGAACTCGACCAGGGTGCCGAAGATGTCGCTGGTGGCCTCGTTGAGGCCGCCCGACTCGCCGCTGTACCGCAGCCCGGCGGTGTTGCTGGTGACGCCGTGGGTCATCTCGTGCCCGGCCACGTCCAGCGAGGTCAGCGGGTACCAGCCGGAGCCGCCGTCGCCGTAGGTCATGCAGAAGCAGGAGTCCTGCCAGAAGGCGTTGGCGTAGTTGCTGCTGTAGTGCACCCGGCTGTACGCGCCGACACCGTCGTTGCGGATGCCGTTGCGGCCGTGCGCGCTCTTGTAGTAGTCCCAGGTCTTCTGCGCGCCGAAGGCGGCGTCGGCGGCGGCGGTCTGCCGGTTGTTCAGGGTGCCGTCGCCGAAGACGTTGGTGGCGCTGGCGACCAGGGTGCCGGTGCCGATGGTCCGGCCGTTGAGGTCGTAGGTGCGGTGGTTGCCCCGGGCCGGGTCGGCGAGCTGGTAGGTGCTGCCGGACTGGGTGCTGCCGACCGAGACCGAGCCGGAGTGGAAGGTGTTGCCGGTGCCCTCCCGCTGCACGCCCTCCCACGAGTCGCGGACCGCGCCGGTGGTGGCGTCCACCAGCACGTGCAGCTCGCTCGGGGTGCCGTCGGTGTGGGTGCCGGCCACCACCACCTCGTAGGCGAGGGCGGTCGCGGTCGCACCGGCGTCGAAGACCAGCTGCGCGCCCGCGACCGAGCGGCCGGTGGCGGTCGACGCGGCGAAGGCGATCTTGCTGGCGGCGGCCTCGCTGACCTTGGCCTTCGGGGAACGCTGCGGGGCGTTGGCGAGGCCGTGGGTGGCACCGCGCCAGGAGTCGCCCTTGCCGAGGTGGACGACCACCTCGCCACCGAGGACGGGCAGGCCGTCGGAGTAGCGGTTGAGCCGGACGTGCTCGGTGCCGTCGGCGTCGGTCACCACGTTGCGCGGGGTGAACGTCTGCCCGTCGGCGGCGAGGCCCGCACCGGAGTGGGCCTTGAGCTGGGCGACCGCGCGGGAGAACGGGTCGGCTGCGGGGCCGGCGGGCGCGGCGGTGGCCGCGGTGGGCACCGTGACGGCGGTGGCCAGGAGAGCGGCCGTGGCGAGGCCGCTCAGCAGGGGGGTTCGACGCATGGGGGTTCTGCCTCCACAGGGACAGTCGGGGGGGTGCCGACTGACGGCGGCCCGCCGGTGGTTCACCGTGGACCGGTCACGTGTCCGCAGGTTACGGACGTGACGACCGGCACCGGAGGAAGAAGATCCTCGATGTCGGCTGTGGCTATTCTCAGCCCAACCGGCCGGTTTCTGTCACGCCCTCGGCGGGGATTTTTTTCCCCGGATTTTCGCCGGGCCCGCCACCTGCGCAAACACCACCACCGCGCGGGAAAAAGTCGACCGACGGTGACCGCACCACCCCCTGCGGTCACCGAACCGGCGCGACGGCGGTGGTCGGCCCGACGTCGCGGCCGGCCCGCCGGTGGCGTCCGCCGCGTCGCGTGGCAACCTGTCGCACTCCTCGGGCAGTATGCAGGGCGTGCGCCCTGACCGAGACGACCAGCTGACCGGAGCCCGCGGATGACCGACGACCGGACCGACGGCCGGATCGACAGCCCCGGCGAGCCCGTCGGCCGGGTGCTCGGCACCGCCGACGCCACCCCGTTGCAGTTCTGGACGGCCGTCTCCCCCGGCAGCTACCTCCAGCTCGACGACGTCGTGGTCACCCGGCGCGACCTGCCCGACCGGGAGCCGGTCACCATCGCCGGGGTGGTCACCCAGGTCCGCGCCCGGCACGAGGGCGCCCAGTTCGAGTCGGACGTCTTCGCCATCGCCGACGGCACCCTTCCGGCCCAGGTGCAGGAGGCCGCCGAGATCACCACCACCCGGGTCGACCCCGAGCTGTACGTGCCGCCCGCGCCGGGCGCCACCGTGCACCGGGCCGAGGGCGACGCCCGCGCCCGCGCGCTGCACTTCGACCGGATGGAACGGCGCATCCCGATGGGCATGGGCCGCGACGGCGTGCCGGTCTACCTCAACGCCGACTTCCTCGACGGCAGTCGGGGCGCACACGTGTCGATCTCCGGCATCTCCGGGGTCGCCACCAAGACCAGCTTCGCCACCTTCCTGCTCTACTCGGTGTTCCGCTCCGGGGTGCTCGGGGGCGACGCGGTCAACGCCAAGGCGCTGATCTTCAACGTCAAGGGCGAGGACCTGCTCTTCCTCGACCACCCCAACGCCCGCCTCGACGACACCACCCGGGCCGCGTACGCCAGGCTGGGGCTGGCCGCCGGCGCGTTCCCCGACGTCCGGGTGTACGCCCCGCCCCGGGTCGGCGACGCCTCCGGCACCCCCGACGTCAGCAGCCGGCTCACCGGTGTCGACGCCTTCTACTGGACGCTGAGCGAGTTCTGCGCCGACCGCCTCCTGCCGTACGTCTTCGCCGACGCCGACGACGAACGCCAGCAGTACACGATGGTGGTCCACTCGGTCACCGCCCACCTGGCCCGCTACGCCCAGCCCGCCGACGGTGGGGTCAGCGTCGACGGGGTGCGCCTCGGCTCCTACGCCGACCTGGTCGACCACATCGTCGAGCAGCTCAACGACGACGAGACCCGGGGCGACTGGGCCGGCAGCGCGGTCGGCCTGGGCACGGTCAACGCGTTCGCCCGCCGGCTGATCGGCAGCAAGAAGGACCTCGGCCGGCTGATCCGCGGCGACCTGGCGACCCGCCGCCCGCACTCCATCAACACCGCCGAGAGCGCCCAGGTCACCGTGGTCGACCTGCACAACCTGCCGGACCGCGCGCAGCGTTTCGTGGTCGGCGTGACGCTGCGCGGCGAGTTCGAACGCAAGGAGAAGGCCGGCACCGCCAAGCCGCTGCTCTTCGTCGTCCTCGACGAGCTGAACAAGTACGCCCCCCGCGAGGGCTCCTCCCCGATCAAGGAGGTGCTGCTCGACATCGCCGAGCGGGGCCGCTCGCTCGGGGTGATCCTGGTCGGCGCGCAGCAGACGGCCAGCGAGGTCGAGCGCCGGATCGTCACCAACTCGGCGATCCGGGTGGTCGGCCGGCTCGACCCGGCCGAGGCGTCCCGCCCGGAGTACGGCTTCCTGCCGCCGGCCCAGCGGCAACGCGCCCTGCTGGCCAAGCCGGGCACCATGTTCGTCAACCAGCCCGACATCCCGGTCCCGTTGTGCCTGGAGTTCCCCTTCCCGGCGTGGGCGACCCGGGTGTCCGAGGCCGGCCGGGCCCCGTCGGAGACGCTGCGCTCGATCACCGGCTCGGTCGATCCGTTCGCGGTGGTCGGCTCGGGCGGCGTCGACGACGACATTCCGTTCTAGGGGGCCGGCCGTCATGAAGATCCTGCACACCTCCGACTGGCACGTCGGCAAGGTGCTCAAGGGACAGTCCCGGGCCGAGGAGCACAAGCAGGTGCTCGCCGGGGTGATCGAGATCGCCCACGCCGAACGCCCCGACCTGGTCATCGTCGCCGGTGACCTCTACGACACGGCCGCCCCCAGCCCGGAGGCGACCCGGCTGGTCACCCGGGCGTTGACCGCGCTGCGGCGGACCGGGGCCGACGTGGTGGCGATCGGCGGCAACCACGACAACGGCAACGCCCTCGACGCGCTGCGCCCCTGGGCAGAGGCGGCCGGCATCACCCTGCGCGGCGGGGTCCGGGACAACCCGGCCGAGCACGTCGTCGACGGGGTCACCGCCGCGGGCGAACGCTGGCAGCTCGCCGCGCTGCCCTTCCTGTCCCAGCGGTACGCCGTCCGCGCGGTGGAGATGTACGAGCTGACCGCCGCCGAGGCCACCCAGACCTACGCCGACCACCTCGGCCGGGTGCTGGAGAAGCTGACCGAGGGGTTCACCGAGCCGGACCGGGTGCACCTGGTCACCGCCCACCTCACCGTCGTGGGGGCGAGCACCGGCGGCGGCGAACGCGACGCACACACCGTCCTCGGGTACGCGGTGCCCGCATCGGTCTTCCCCGGCACCGCGCACTACGTGGCGCTGGGGCACCTGCACCGCTCGCAGCGGGTGATCGGGCCGTGCCCGATCCGCTACAGCGGCAGCCCGATCGCCGTCGACTTCGGCGAGCAGGAGAACGTCTGCTCGGTGACGCTGGTCGAGGTGGGCGCGACCTCGGCCGCCCGGATCCGGGAGGTGCCGGTGGCGGCGGCGGTGCCGCTGCACACGGTCCGCGGCACCCTCGCCCAGCTCGCCGAGGCCGACCCGCCGCAGGGCTGGCTGCGGGTGTTCGTCCGGGAACAGCCCCGGGCCGGGCTGCGGGAGGAGGTGCAGGAGCTGTTCCCCCGCGCGCTGGAGATCCGGATCGACCCGGAGCTGCTGCCCACGCCGGGCAGCGGCACCCGGGTCGCCCAGCGGGCCGGCCGCTCGCCCCGGGAGTTGTTCGCCGACTACCTGGGCAGCCGGGGCCACGAGGACGACGGGGTCCGGGACCTCTTCGACGAGCTGCTGGAGGAGGTGGAGCGCTGATGCGACCGATGCGGCTGGACCTGGCCGGCTTCACCGTCTTCCGCGACGAGACCACCGTCGACTTCACCGACGCCGACTTCTTCGCCCTGGTCGGGCCGACCGGTTCGGGCAAGTCGACGGTGCTGGACGCGATCTGCTTCGTCCTCTACGGCGCGGTGCCCCGCTGGGGTGGGGCGCGGGGGCTGGCCAACGCGCTCGCCCCGTCGGCGGTGGAGGCCCGGGTCCGGCTGGTCTTCGAGTCGGCCGGCGACAGGTACGTGGCGACCCGGGTGGTCCGCCGCGACGGCCGGGGCGCGGTCAAGACCGCCAACGCCGGGCTGCAACTGATGCCCCCCGGGTTCGACGTGACCAAGCTCGACACCGGGCTCAGCCCGGAGGACCTGGGCGAGGTGCTGGCCGGCACCCCGGCCGAGATGGAACCGGCCGTGCTGGACGCGGTCGGGCTGCCGTACGAGCAGTTCACCTCCTGCGTGGTGCTGCCGCAGGGGCAGTTCGCCGACTTCCTGCACGCCAAGCCGGCCACCCGGCAGCAGATCCTGGTCAACCTGCTCGGCCTCGGCGTCTACGAGAACGTGCAGAAGCGGGCCACCGAACGGGCCGGGCAGGCCGAGGCGAAGCTGGAGGCGGTCGCCCGGATGCTCGCCGGGTTGACCGACGTCGACGACGAGACGTTTGCCGCCGCGTCCGACCGGGTCGACCGGGTGCGGGAGCTGGCGGCGGCGGTCGCGGCGGCCGTACCGGAGCGGGAGCGGGCCCGGACGGCGGCGCGCGAGGCGACGGCGGCGCTGGCCGCGCTCGACTCCGACCTGGCCGGGCTGGCCGGG